>SXSC01000355.1 GCA_005792355.1 Opitutaceae bacterium | reverse complement strand
AGCCCGCCTCGGTGAGGGTGGTCGCATCGGAAATTGCAAACGGCACGTCGAGCACTTTGGCGAGCGTCCGGGCGAGCAGGGTCTTGCCGGAGCCAGTCGGCCCCACCAGCAGGATGTTGCTCTTCTCGATCTCGACATCGCTGAACTCGGGTGAAATCGAAGCCGACTCCTTCGACGGCCCGGAGTCGAACATCAGCCGCGTGTAGTGGTTGTCGACCGCGACCGCCAGGACCTTCTTCGCGTGGTCCTGACCGATGACGTAGTCGTCGAGCGTCCGCTTGATCTCCGACGGTTTCACCAGCCGGATGGCCGGCCGGGAATCGGTCGCCGGCGCTTTCACCTCCCGGTCGATGATCGTCTTGCAGACATTGACGCAGGAGTCGCAAATGTAGACGCCGGGGCCCGCGATGATCTTCTTCACCTCCGCCTGCGATTTACCGCAGAAGGAACAAAGGGTCATGCGCGCGGATTTTGCCATGACCCAATGAGTGCTTACTCCCGGGCCCCAGTCGAGTCCGGAGTGAGACGAAAACCACCGCCCTCAGGCGGCGGTTTTCACCACGGCCTCGGCCTCGCGGGTGGAGGCAACGACATGATCGACGATGCCGTACTCCTTGGCTTCGGGCGCGCTCATGTAGTAGTCGCGATCCGAGTCCTTCTCAATTTGGTCGGCGGTCTTGCCCGTGTGCCGGGACAGAGCGTCGTTCAGCGTCTTGCGCCAGCGGATGATTTCCCTCGCCGCGATCGCGATGTCCGCCGTCTGGCCGCCGGCACCTCCGCTCGGCTGGTGAATCATCACCCGGCTGTTCGGCAGGGCGAAGCGCTTGCCCTTGGTCCCGGCTGCGAGCAACACCGTGCTCATGCTGGCCGCCATTCCGATGCAGTAGGTGACGATGTCACACTGCAGAAAATTCATCGTGTCATAAATCGCCATGCCGCCCGTCACGACGCCACCGGGCGAGTTGACGTAGAGATGGATGTCTTTCTTCGAGTCCTCCATCTGCAGGAACAGCAACTGGGCGATCACCAGGTTCGCAACCATGTCGTCGATCGGCGTGCCAATGAAAATGATCCGGTCCTTGAGCAGGCGCGAATAGATGTCCATCGACCGTTCGCCGCGGCCGGTGTTTTCGAGAACGATAGGAACGTAGTAGCTCACGTGATGTGGGAAGGGCGTTGGGCCGTTCAGGCCTTTGGCTGGACGGTGGTGACCTTAGCCTGGGACACGAGAAAATCAACCGCCTTGTCGAAAATGATCGACTGTTGCACCGAGCGAACCTGCTCGCGATCGTTCGCGAGCACCTTCGCGAGTTTGTCGGGCTTTTGCTGCGTGCGTGAAGCCTCGCGATAGATAAAATTATTCAGATCGTCGTTGGACACCTCGATTTTTTCCTGTCCGGCAATCTTTGCGAGGATGAGCTGCAGTTTCACCCGGTTGGCCGCGGCTTTCCGCGCGCCCTCGAACAGTTCCTTCTTGTCCTTCTCGAACTGTTCCTGCGGCACCCCGCGGCGCATCTGTTCCTCGATAAACTGACGGAGCACGCCCTGTGTCTCGGCCTCGACCAGCGAATCCGGCACCGGAAAATCGACCGCCATGCCCAGCCACTCCGTGACCTGGCGACGCTGTCCGATGCGATTCTGGTACTCCTTCTGCATTTTCAGATTGGTGCGCACCTGACTTTGCAGGCCCGCCAGATCGTCCACCCGCTGTGCCTTGAAAAATTCGGCATCGAGCGCCGGCAGCACCCGCTCGCGGATCTCCTGGATCTCGACGGCATAGATCGCCGTCTTGCCCGCAAGCGCCGGCACCGCGGGAAACTCCGCGGGAAACGCGATCGTCACGTCTTTCTTTTCACCCGCCCCGAGGCCCGCCAGCTGCCGACCGAGTCCTGGAATCACCCCTTCGTTGGTTCCCTCGACCTCTTCCCAAGTCTGCGGCACCTTGCCGTAAAGTTGTTTGTCCGGGACCAACTCAGTGATCGGTTTTCCGTCAATCGTGCCCTCATAGGCAAGCTTGACGTAGTCGCTCTTCTGCGCGGGACGGGCGGCGGCCTTGAAATCGGCCCGCTCGGAGCGAAGCCCTTCGATCACCTTTTCCACCTCCGCGTCCGTGGCCTCCGTCGGCACAATCTCAGTCGGTAGATTCCGATACTCGGGCAGTGTAAACTCGGGGCGCACATCCACCACTATCGTGATCGTCGCGGGTGAGCCGGCGGCAATCTCGCCATCCTCGACCTTCACGACGTTGAGCACCTCGAGCTTTTCCTGCTCAAGCGCGCCCTGGTACGCCTTCGCCATCACCTTCTGCTTGAAATCGTCGGCAATCTCCCTGGCGAAACGCTTCGCAATCATGTTGGCCGGAGCCTTGCCGGGCCGAAAGCCGGGCAGGCGCGCTACCTTGACGATCTCGCTGACCACGGCCTTGTGCTCGGTATCGACCTCGCCGGCATCAAGCGTGACGACGAGGTTCTTGCGCGTGGCGGAGACGATGTTCAGTTGGACGTTCACAGCAGGATTACAGATGAGAGTTGTGTTGGGAGAATTGTCCAAGGTAGGGCGCGAAGGTTGTCGGTCAATGACGTTTCTATGCTCTGCGATTTCTATGCACTTGCCCGCACGGGCACCGCACCGATTGTGGAGCCCGCCATGCCGAGTCTGCGCGAGGTCTGCTCCCATCCCCCCGTCGTTGTCCTCGACGCGGCGTCCGCCCTCGTGCAGGTCGGCGTACTACAACCCGACGGCACCGGGCGATGGGCGACCAGCACCGACGAAGCGGGCGTCGCGCTGTTCCGGTGCATTGCAAACCTCTCGATCGATCCCGGTGAAGTGGCCGGCTGGGTCTATTGCGAAGGACCCGGTTCCGTGCTGGGAATTCGCACCGTGGCGATGGCGTTGCGCACGTGGGGAGTGATGCGCCGCCGGCCGATTTTCGGCTATTCCAGCCTGGCCGTGGTGGCCCACGCTCTCGGTCAACCGGGCGTCGGGGTGATTGCCGACGCGCGTCGCGAGACCTGGCATCATTTCGAAGTGGGCCGAGGCCTGCAGCGCGTGCCGGCGGCGCAACTTTCCGGTGACCTCGTGATGCCGGAAAATTTCCGGCACTGGTCGACACTCCCGGGCAACATTACCCTCGTGCCGTATTCGCTTACCGACCTGCTGCCCCGAATCTGGGACGTTGATCTCCTGCGTGCCACGACGGAACCCGACGCTTTTCTGCACGAAGAACCGAACTACGTGACGTGGACGCCGCAGATCCACCGGGCACCGGTTAAGCCGTGACAATTCCTCCATATGCCGGACGCAAAAACGCCAGATTTGTCGGGCGGGACCGAACGGGCACGAGTAGCGACGCTTGTACGTAGTAGCACCTACGCAAACACCGTAGGGTGAAATCCCTAATGAGTCTTGAGATATCGGTTCCGATACCGATAGTTACATCAAGAGAAAATGCATTCCCCGAGGCAACTCACGCAGTCCCCGTACACCAGAATCCGCTGGCTCATCGCCGCGGTGCTCGTGGCGATCTGCTGTGGCACGATTCGGGCGCAATTCACATACTCCGAAGATTTCAAGAATTCCACTGCAGCCGGATGGGTGCTGAACCCTGCGGGCAATTCCACGCCCAACGTCATTCTGACCTCTGGTGCAGCAGTCCGCAGTGGTGATCCTGCCACGGGTGGCCCGATCGATCCTACTGGTGCCGGCTGGATGCGTCTGACGAACAACACGCTGAATCTGCATAACGCGGTCTACTTCGACACGCCGATTCCGTCAGCGGGCAACAGCGTCTCGATTGCGTTCGGGATGAACATGTGGGCCGGAAACAACTTCAACACCACCGGTGCTGACGGCCTCACTTTCTTCCTCTACGATGCGAGCAAAACTTTTCAGGTCGGCGCAGACGGTGGGTCTCTCGGCTACGCACAAAAAACCGGCGTCAACGGCCTGAACGGCGGGTATGTCGGCGTCGCGCTCGACGCCTACGGAAATTTTTCCGTGGCGGGTGAGGGCCGCGTCGGCGGCACCGGCGGGCTTCAGGCGAATTCCGTTTCGGTGCGCGGCCCCGGACAGGGGACCACCGGGTACAACTATCTCGCCGGAACTGGCAATCGTGACTATACCGATACCGGAAGCCCGACCGTGCTCGATGCCGCCGACGGCACCGTGCCGGCCCTGCCCTACACGATGGCATTTCCCACTGCCACCACCCGACCAAATCAAAGCACCCAATATCGCAACGTTTCGATCACCATCGACGAGAGCAACCAGATGCAGGTTCGCATGCAGTTTGGCGAGGACGGCCTTTGGTACAATCTGCTCAACGTCGATCTCAGCACTTTCGTCCGCCCCGAACAGCTCAAGTTGGGTTTCAGCGCCGGCACCGGCTCCGGCACAATTGTCACCGAAGTCGGCGGACTGCTTCAAATTCAGGCCACGGCCGGCACTGGGAATTTCGTTTGGGACAACGGGCAGGGGGCGTCGAACAAGGTCTGGGGGACCGGCGCCGACAATCCGCTCAATTGGGCCGGCAACACCAATCCCACGCTCATGTCCGCTGTCATTTTTAACAGCACGCATATCAGCTCGGCGCAAAACATCGACGTCACCGGCTCGGACAAGGTGATCACGAACCTATACTTCAGCGGCGCCAACGCCTACACGCTGACCACGTCCGAAGCCCGTAAACTGATCTTCGACTCCAACACCGTGGGAGGCCTCACCGCGATCAACCTGACGAACGACGCCAGCGGCGCGACCAGCCACACCCTCGGACTCGACGTTCAGATGAACCGCAATCTGGACATCAACAACAACATCTCCCCGCAGTTCAACGTCACCGGCAACATCGACACGGGCGGCAACGTTCTCGGCCTGAAGGGATCAGGCACCACGGTCCTCGCCGGCGCCATCAGCGGGACCGGTTCGCTGGTCAAGAGCGACACCGGCACGACGATCATCAGAGGTTCCACCGCCAACACCTATACGGGTGGCACGACGATCAGCGGCGGCACTCTCCAGATCGAAAAGACCACAGCACTTGGCGCCACGTCCGGCGCGGTCTCCGTCGCCTCGGGAGCGACACTCGCCCTCGCCGGAGCCGGCACGACGTTTGCCGCCAACGCCCTCACGCTCAACGGCGCCGGGGTCGGCGGCGATGGCGCATTGCGCAACGCGGCCGGCAACAACAACTGGACCGGAACCGTCGCTCTCGCGACCGACAGTACGGTGGGCGCCGCCGCCAGCACCACGCTCACGATCTCCGGTGTCGTCAGCGGCACCGGCGCCTTCACCAAGGTCGGCGATGGCACCGTCGCCCTGACCGGCACCAACACGTTTACCGGCGCCACCAATCTCAACGCCGGCATCCTTTCGATTTCCAACCAGAACAACCTCGGTGCGAATCCCGGTGTGTTCAACGCCGCGCAACTCAACCTCAATGGCGGCACCCTGCGCACCACGACCAATGCGGTCACAATTAACGACGCCAATCGCGGTGTGACGATCGGAACCTCGGGCGGCACGTTCGAGACCGTGAGTGACCTTAACATCGCCAACGTCGTTGCGGGCTCGGGCACGCTGACGAAGACCGGCGCCGGCACACTCACCCTCTCGGCCGCCAACACCCACACCGGCGACGTCGCCATCAACGCCGGCACGCTCTCCGCGCAAAACGGCAGCGCGATCGGCGACACCGCGGCGGTCGCGATCGCGTCCGGCGCCACCCTCAACACGACGGGTTACAGCGAGACCGTTGGCTCCATCGCCGGCGCCGGCAATGTCGCTCTCGGTAATACCGGCACCACTACGTTGACCGCTGGTGGCAACAATCAGTCCACCACCTTTTCCGGCGTGATTTCCGGCGGCGCCACGAATGCCCTGACCAAGACCGGCACCGGCACCCTCTCGCTCACGGGCGCGAATACAATGGCGGGTAATGTCACGGTCGGCAGCGGTGGCCTCCTCCTCAACGCCGCGAGCGGCGCGCTCGGCAGCGCCGCCAACATCACGATCAGCGCCGGGGCGACGCTTTCGCTCGGCGCCTCCAACCAGATCAACGACAATGCCAATTTGATTTTGTCCGGCGGCACATTTTCCACGGGTGGCTTCAGCGAGACGATGCGCCAGCTCTCGCAGACCACGGCCTCCACGATCGACTACCTCAACGATGGCGGCGTGCTCAGTTTCAACGGTGTCACCGGCTCTGTCGCCGGCCTCGGCACTGTCACCGGCACCATGTCGATCACCAATTGGGCCGGTTCCATCGCCGGCAGCGGCGGCGAACAGCTCATCGTCTACAGCCCTTCCGGCGCCCCCACGGTCTCCAACCTCACCTTCGTCGACTGGGGTACCGCCACCTCCATTGCCCGCGTCGATCTCGGCGCCGGCTTCTACGAAATCGTCCCAACCGCCACCGGCGTGAATTGGAACGTCGACAGCGCCACCACCCAGAACTGGGCCGTCAGCAGCAACTGGTCTCCCAACACCGCCTTCCCGAACGCCACCAATGCGATCGCGATTCTGGGCAACACGATTGGGTCCCCTCCGCTCGACAACAACATCACGATCAGCATGGAAACCACCGCCCGCACCGTCGGGAAGCTGATTTTCGAAAACTCCGCCAACAAGAATTACACCGTCGGTAGCGGCACCACCGGCCGTCTCGACTTCAACGTCACCGACGGCGGCCAGGCTCAAATTATCGTCAACGATGACGGTGCGCACACCATCGCCGCCTCCAGCCGCATCAACGATCCCCTGCTCATCACCAACAATTCCGGCAACACCGGCTACGGCCTGACTCTCTCCGGTGCCCTGAGCCTGCGTTCCCTCAACCAGACTCTCACCGTAAACGGTTCGGGCAACACTCTCATCAGCGGCGCCATCAGCCAGAATACGATCACCGGCAGTCTCCTCAAGACCGGCACCGGAACTCTCGTGCTCTCCAACGCCGGCAACAGCTACACCGGCACCACCACCGTCCGCAGCGGCACTCTCCAACTCAATGCCGACGCCGCCTCCGGGGCCAACGGCGCCGTCGGCAACACCACGTCCGCGATTGTCGTCAACGACGCCAGCACCACCGCGGGAATGAACACCGCCCTGGTGATTGGCGCCACCGGCGTCAGTGTCGGCCGCACGGTTTCCATCGGGGCCAACGGCGCCAACACGATGATCGGCGGCGCGACCTCGCTCACCAGCGGCACCGGCACGTTCAATAACACGATCACTTACAGCAAGGGAATCGATCTAAATGCCTCGGGTTCCTCCACCATCACGTTCTCCGGCGCCTTGACCGACAGTGTTGGCGCCCTCGGCACCAGCGCCCTGACCAAGACCGGGACCGGCACCGTCGTACTCTCCGGTGGCACCGCCAACGTCGGCACGGGCAACGTCACCGTCAGCGCCGGCACTCTCGAAATCGCCAAGACCATCGCCAACGCCGCCATCGGCGACACGTCCTCCGTCAACGTCGCCGGCGGCGCCACCCTCCGCTTCAACGCCGGCCAAAACGAGACCATCGGCTCCCTTGCTGGAGCTGGCACCGTCAACAACCTCAACGCCACGGGCATGACGCTCACGACGGGCGGCAACAACGCCAGCACCGAGTTCTCGGGCGTCATGCAGAACACCGGTGGCAATCTCGCCCTCACCAAGTCTGGCACCGGTAACTTCATCCTTTCCGGCGCCAACACCTTTGCGGGCGCCACGACCGTCGCCGCCGGCACCCTCACCGCTCGGAACACGGGCGCCCTCGGCAACTCCGGCGCCTCCACCGCCACTTCCGTCACCGCCGGCGCCACCCTTGCCCTGGACCTCGCCGGCACCAACACCTTTGCCAACGAAAGCCTCACCCTTAACGGCACCGGCGTCGGAGGCAACGGCGCCCTCCGTAATGTCGCCGGCAATACCACCTGGACGGGCGGAGTCGCCCTGGGTTCGGCGGCCACCATCCGCAGCGATGCCGACACGCTGACCATCGGCACCGTCAATCTCACCGGCACCGGCTTCGGGCTCACCGTCGACGGCGCCGGCAACACCACGATCTCCAGTTCCGTTGCCACCGGCGCGGCTGGCACGGTGACGAAGAACGGCACCGGTACCCTCACTCTGTCCAACGCGAACACCTACACCGGCGCCACTGCGATCAACGCCGGCACGGTCGAAATTCAAAATGCCACCGGTCTCGGCACAACCGCCGCCGGCACCACCGTCGCGAGCGGCGCCACGCTCAGCCTGGCCGGCGCCACGTTCACCAGCGCCGAAGGCCTCACCGTCGGCGGTCAGGGCGTCGGCGGCCTCGGTGCCCTCCGCAACGCCGGCGCCGATCACACCCTCAGTGGCAACATCACCCTCACGGCCGAATCCTTTGTTGGCGTGGCCGTCGGCACCAACCTCACCGCTTCGGGCATCGTCTCTGGCACCGGCTTCGGACTCACCAAGGTCGACACCGGCACCCTCATCCTTTCCGGCGCCAACACCTACACTGGCACGACGGCCATCAGCGCCGGCATCCTGCAACTCACCGGCGCCGGCACCCTGGGCACGGGCGTCATCCCCACCACCATTTCGAACGGCGCCACGCTGGCGCTGAACAGTCTTTCCGGCGCCTCCGCCGAGAACATCACCGCCAACGGGTCCGGAGTCGGCGGCGCGGGCGTAATCCAGAGTATAGCCGGTACCAATACGCTCACGGGCAACCTCTCGATGACCGGCGACTCCACCGTTGGCGTCACCGCCGGCTCCCTTACCCTCTCCGGTAACGTCTCCGGCGCCTTCAGTCTGGTGAAGTCCGGCGCCGGCGACCTCACCCTCTCCGGCGCGGCCAGCACCTACACCGGCACCACCACCGTCAACAGCGGCACGTTGATCGTTGGCGCCAATGCTCCGTCCGGCACCAACGGTGCCCTCGGCTACGCCACCTCCGCCGTCATCGTCAACGATGCCTCGCTGTTCATCGGGTCCGCCGGCGTCACCGTCGGTCGAGACGTCAACGTCGGTTCGCCCGGCAGCACCACCCTCGGCGGCAGCTTCGCCTCCGGCGACTCCACTTTTTCCGGCATGGTCACCCTCGAAAAAAACGTCACGCTCGTCGCGGCCGGCACATCCAATGTGACCTTTAGCGGCCAGCTCACCGATGGCGTGGGCTCGGCCAGCGTCACGAAGACCGGGACCGGCACCGTCATTCTCAGCGGTGCCAGAAACAACTATGATGGCGCGACCAGCGTCAGCGCCGGCACGCTCGTCGCTGCCAGCAACAACGCGCTCGGCAGCACCACCGGCGCGACCAGCGTCACCAGTGGCGCCACGCTCGGCGTCCAGGGCAACATCACCGTCCCCGCTGGCGAAACCCTCACGCTCGCCGGCGCCGGCGTCTCCTCGGTCGGCGCGCTCAACAACATCTCGGGCAATAACACCATCGCCGGCAATATCGCCCTCGGCGCCGCGACCACCATCGGCAGCTCCTCCGCCGGCAGCACCCTCTCGCTCTCCGGCGCGATCTCCGGCGCGCAAAACCTCACCACCACCGGCGCGGGCAACATCGCCTTCAACGCCGTCAACACCAATTCCGGCACGCTCACAATCGGTGGCTCCGCCGGCGCCATCGTCTCCCTCGGTGCCTCGGCGAGCCTCCTCAACGTCAGCAGCCTCACGATCAACTCGGGCAACACGTTCTCCCTCGGCGCCGCCAATCAGATCAACAACTCCGCCAACCTCGCCCTCGCCGGCGGCACCCTGAACGTCGGCAGCTTCAACGCCACGTTCAATCAGCTCTCCCAGTCGGCTGCCTCCACCATCGATTACCTCAATGATGGCAGTGTCCTCCGCTTCAACAGCACCGGGGGCCTCGGCACCCTCACCGGGACCCTCACCATCGCCAACTGGGCCGGCTCTCTCTCCGGTTCCGGTTCCGAGCAACTCGTCATCTACAGCCCTTCCGCACCGAACGTCGCGAACTTCAATTTCGCCGGCTGGGGCAATGGCGCCGCCACCTATATCTCCCGCGGCGATCTCGGTGCCGGTTATTACGAAATTCTCCCGGGTGTCACCGCCACCGACTGGAACGTCAACGGCAATGGCCTCTGGGGCACCGGTACCAACTGGGTGGGCAACACCGCTCCCAATTCCATCGGCGCCATCGCCCGCCTCGGCAACCTCGGCAGCGCCGCCCCGCTCACCGCCAATCCCATCGTCAGCGTCGATGCCGCCGCCACCGTTGGCACTCTCATCTTCGACAACTCCGCCAGTCGCGGTTACACGGTCAATTCCTCCAACGGCAGCGTCCTGACCTTGGATGCCACCTCCGGCGCCGCCGCGATCAATGTCAACGACGCCAACAGCCACACCCTCGCCGTCAATTCCCGTTTCAATGAGGGCCTGAACATCACCAACAATTCGGGCGCCGCCACCGGTCTGACTATTTCCGGCAATCTCGCTCAAAACGTCGCCGGCACCCAGACCCTCACCGCCACCGGCACCGGGCGCACGCTGATTTCCGGCATCATCTCGAATACCCTCGGCACCACGGATCTTCTGAAGACTGGCGCCGGCACGCTCACCCTTTCCGGCACCAATACTTTCGGCGGCACGACCACGGTGCGCAACGGCGTGCTCGAAGTGAACAACAACAGCGCCCTCGGCTCCGGCACCAGCGCCGTCCTCATCAACGACGCCAGCACCACCGGGACGATGAACACCGCGCTCTACCTCGGCGCCAGCGGCGTCACCCTCAGCCGCAATCTCACCGTTGGCAGCCAGGGCGCCACCACCACCCTCGGTGGCAACTTCGCCTCGGGCAGTTCCACTTTCTCCGGCACCGTCACGCTCAACAAGAGCGTCGACCTCGCCGCCGCCGGCACTTCGGTCGTCACCTTTAACGGCCAGCTCATCGACGGCACGGGCACCACCAATATCACCAAGACCGGTACCGGCACCGTCGTCCTCGGCTCCACCGCCAACAACTACGACGGCGCCACCAACATCAACGCCGGCACGCTTCGCCTCGGCGCCGCCAACGTAGTCCCCAATGCTTCCGCCGTCACCGTCGCGACGGGCGCGACCTTTGATCTGAACGGCTTCAGCGAAACCATCGGTTCCCTCGCCGGCTCCGGCAATGTGTCCGGCACGTCGGGTGCCATCACCCTCACGACCGGCGGCAATAACGCCTCCACCACTTTTTCCGGTATCATCTCCGACAACACCGGCACGCTCGCACTTGCAAAGACGGGTACCGGCACGATGACCCTCAACGGCGCCAACACCTTTGACGGCGCGACCTCGGTGGCCGCCGGCACGCTTGTCGCCGCCAGCAACACCGCCCTCGGTTCCTCCACTGGCGGCACCAGCGTCACCGCTGGCGCCACTCTCGGACTCCAGGGCGGCATCACCGTCACCGGCGAGGCGATGACACTCAATTCGAACAGCATTGCCCCCAGCACCGCCGCCCTGGCCAACCTTGCCGGGACGAACTTATCCACCGGCGCCATCACGCTCACCGCCGCCACGGCCAACGACGTCGTCAAGATCGACACCGCCGACGGCTCCCAACTGACCCTCTCCGGCGCCATCGGACAGGGCGCCAATGATGCCATCCTCGCCAAGACCGGCACCGGCACCCTCGTCCTCTCCGGCGCCAATTCCTACAACGGCCTGACCAACGTCTCCGCCGGCACGCTCGTCGTGGCCAGCAATTCCGCCCTCGGCACCACCACCGGCGGCACTTCGGTCCAGATCGGCGCGACCCTCGGTGTCCAGAATAACGTCGCCATCGCCGCCGCCGAGAACTTCACCCTCTACGGCACCATTGTTCCGCCCTCCGCGCCGAGCATCACGAATATCGGCGATACCAATACCCTCGCGGGTGCGATCAATCTCGTCGGCGGCATCAACACCGGTGTCACGATTGATTCCAACACGGGCAGTCTCACCCTCACCGGCGCGATCTCCCAGGCCACCAATCCCAACTACATCATCAAGACTGGCTCCGCCGATCTCACCCTCGGCGGCAGTGCCAGCAATACGTTCTCCGGCGGCTTCTCGATCAACGACGGTCGCGTGATCGCCAACAAATCCGCCGGCGACGCCACCGGCGCAGGAAACGTCAACATCGGCGATGGCACCGGACTCGCCGCGTCCGCGATCCTGCAGCTTGGCGCCAGCAACCAGATCAACAATACCTCTGCGGTTACGATCAAGACGGACGGACGCCTCGATCTCCAGACCTTCAACGACTCCATCGGGGCCCTCACCATGGGCGGCGGCAACGTCCAAGGCTCCGGCACGCTGACCCTCGGCAACACCCTCACGTTTAACGGCGTCGGCTCCTCCACCGCCAACATCTCCGCCAATGTCGATCTCGGCACCGCCGGCACCCGGCTCGTTCAAGTGGGCAACAACGGTATCAACGGAGATGCTGACCTTACCATCAGCGGCACGATCTCCGGCGGCACCGCCAGCTTCAACAAGACCGACCTCGGCACTCTCAACCTCACCGGCAGTACCGCCAATACATTTAGCGGCACCTTCCAGGTCAGCGATGGCTCCGTCACGCTGCTCAAGTCCGGCACCGGACTCAATAGCGCCACCGGCACCGGCAATCTCAGTGTGGGCGACGGCGCGGGCGCCGTTAACACCGCCAACCTCACGCTCCTCGCCAGCAACCAAATCAACGACGGCTCACGCGTCACGGTTTACGGCGACGGCAAATTCAACGTCAACGGGTTCACCGAGACCATCGGCTCCTTTGCCGGCACCGGCACGATCGACACGGGCGCGGGTGGAACCTTGATCGCCGGAGGCGACAATTCCAGCACGACCTTCAGCGGCATTCTCGCTGGCACCGGCGTCATCGAAAAGGTCGGCGCCGGCGACCTCACCTTCAACACCAACATGAGCTACGGCGGGGAACTCAGGTTGAGCGCTGGTGAACTGACCCTGGCCGGCATGAATCTCACCGTCGGCACCCTGCGCATCACCGGCAACACCATCCTCGATTTCGGCAACAGCGCCGCATCCACCCTTAGTGCCACCAACGTCATCATCGACCCGGGCGTGACGCTCACGATCACCAATTGGGTGCATCTCCAGGACTACTTTTTCGCAACCGGCAGCTTCCAGCAATTCGGCGGCCCCGCCGCCGGCTACGACGTCCGCGGACCTCAACCGCAAAGCCAGATCGTCTTCACCGGCTGGGCCGGCAGCGACACCGCTTGGATGTCCTACGACAAACAGATCACGCCCGCGCCGGAACCGGCCACCTACGGCGCGATGATGATGGGAGGCGCCTTCGCCCTCCTCGGCTATCGCCGCTGGAAGAAAAAGAAGACTGCCACCGCCTGATTTCCTCCGCTGGACGCGGAGATTACGCCAACAAATCGAGGCCGCCCCGCCACTGGCCGGGCGGCCTTTTCGTGACGGGCTACCGGCCGATGCCTGACGCCCGAAAGCCCAGGGCGCGCATATTTGCCAGCTCCAGGATATTTCGGCCGTCGAACAGAAACGCCGGCTGATTCATGCCTGCCAGAATTCGGGAATAATCAAGCGTCTTGAACTCATCCCATTCGGTGAGGATCGCGATGGCATGGGCTCCTTGGGCCGCCTCATAGGCGCTCGCGGCCACCGTCAGCCGCGGCTCATCCCGGCCCTTGCCCGCCACGTCCTGGATGATCTCCGCCGCCGGCACCTTCGGATCGTAAACCACCACCCGCGCCTGCTCCGCGAGCAAATCCCGGCACACCGCGATCGCCGCCGACTCACGAGTGTCATTGGTGTCTTTCTTGAATGCGAATCCCAGTACCGCGATTCGCTTTTCCGCGACGGTATTGAACAACGACCGCACGATTTTCGCGGAAAACCGGGCCTTCTGCCAGTCGTTCATCTTTACGACGCCCTCCCAATAACTCGCGACCTCGGGCAGCCCGAAATTCTCGCAGAGGTAGACCAGATTGAGGATGTCCTTCTGAAAACACGAACCGCCGAAACCGACCGATGCTTTCAGAAATTTCGGTCCGATGCGCGAATCCTTGCCGATGGCATTGGCGACTTCCTCGACATCGGCGCCCGTCGCGTCGCAGAGGGCGGAAATCGAGTTGATTGACGAAATGCGCTGCGCCAGAAACGCGTTGGCCACCAGTTTGGAAAGCTCCGAGGACCACAGGTTCGTGGTGAGAATGCGTTCGCGCGGCACCCAATGCGCATAGACGTCGACGAGCGTCTGGATCGCCGCTTCGCCCCCCGGTGTGCGTTCCCCGCCGATCAAAACCCGATCTGGCGCCTGGAGATCCGCCACCGCCGTCCCTTCCGCCAGAAATTCCGGATTGGAGAGCACTTCGAACCGGTGCCCCCGCGAGTTGGCCGCCAGGATGTCCTTGATCGTTTCCGCCGTCTTCACCGGGATCGTCGACTTCTCCACGATGATTTTCGGGCCGTTCGCGTGCTCCGCAATCGTCCGCGCCACCAATTCGATGAATCGCAGATCCGCGGCGCGCCCCGCCCCTACCCCATACGTTTTTGTCGGGGTATTGACCGCGACAAAGATGATGTCCGCCGCCTTAATCCCACCTTTCACGTCCGTCGAAAAATGGAGATTCCGGCCCCGCGTCTCGCGCACCAGTTCCAGGAGCCCGGGCTCATAGATCGGCAGCGTCTCGGAATTCCAAGCGGCGATGCGCGCGGCGTTCATGTCGACGACGCGCACTTCGATTTCCGGCGCCTGGCGGGCGATCATCGCCATCGTCGGCCCACCCACATATCCGGCACCAATACAGCAGATTTTCATTCGTTGTGTCGCCAGACTTGGGGCCGGCTCGACCGAATCCAAGAAATAAACCGGGGCCGGTTTGACGACCGGCCCCAAGTTCATGCCAGCGTGGAGGGCCTACGCCGGATTGGGCGATGGCGACGACCCCATGGGCTCAACGGTCGCCGTCTTCTCCGGCGCCTTCTTGACCGCCGGCACGTCGGCTTTTGCCACCGGGGTCACGATGACCGGGGAGCGAATCTCGCCGAACTCGAGAATCTCCATGACATGCTTACCGTCGATTGTCTCATATTCCAGCAGCCCTTCGGCGATCTTGTCGAGCGCCAGCCGATGCTGGCCCAAGATGTCGGTGGCCCGCTTGTATTGCTCATCAATGATCCGATGAATTTCTTCATCGATCCGGCGGGCGGTCTCTTCCGAGACGTTCTCATTTCGCGTGATGTCCCGGCCCAAGAAGACCGTATCGTGCGAATCTCCGTACGCGACCGGTCCCAGCGGGCTCATTCCCCAATCACAAACCATGTGGCGGGCTATCTTGGTGACCTGTTTGATGTCACCCGCCGCGCCACTCGAGATGTCCCCCATCACCAATTCCTCGGCGATCCGCCCGCCGAGTCCCATCGCGATCTGGCTTAGCATGCGTTTCTTTGCATGGGTGAGGATATCCTTTTTCGGGATGAACATCGTGCTGCCCAGGCTTCGACCGCGGGGAATAATCGTCACCTTGTGCACCGGCATGTGGCCGTCATCCAGCACCGCCTGCACCAGCGCGTGCCCGGCCTCATGGTAGGCGGTGAGTTTCTTCTCCTCATCGTCCATCAGGCGACGGCGCTCGCGCCCAAACTGCACCTTTTCACGCGCGTCATCCACGTCGACCATTTCAATCTTCTTCTTGCTGCGCCGGGCGGCCAGCAGCGCCGCTTCATTGAGCAAATTGGCGAGTTCCGCACCCGACAGGCCCGGGGTGCCACGCGCGATGACCTGCAAATCGACATTTTCCGCGAGACTGACTTTTTTCGCGTGCACCCGCAGAATCTGCTCTCGACCCATGAGGTCGGGCAAATCGACGTAGATCTGCCGATCGAATCGGCCCGGGCGCAGCAGCGCGCTGTCAAGCACATCGGGCCGGTTGGTCGCCGCAATAATGATCACACCTTCGTTCGGGTCGAATCCATCCATCTCAACCAGCAGGGAATTCAACGTCTGCTCGCGCTCGTCGT
>SXSC01000354.1 GCA_005792355.1 Opitutaceae bacterium | reverse complement strand
GACTTGGCTCTCTTCGACGACGATTTCGACCTTCACCTTCGGCACGAAGTCGACGACGTATGCGGAACCTCGGTAGACCTCCTTCTTGCCGCCCGTGCGGCCGAAGCCTTTGACCTCGGTGACGGTCATGCCCTCGATGCCGGCGGCGGCGAGCGCCTCTTTCACTTCCTCGAGCTTGAACGGTTTGATGATGGCGATGATGAGTTTCATTTGGTTGGAAGGATTTGGATTGTTGCCGTTCAGGATTTCGACTCGTAGATGTAGCCCTCTTCGCCGTGATCCGAGAGATCGAGGCCCTGTTGTTCGGCTTCGGCATCCGGACGGAGGCCGAGGATTGCCTTGACGACGTAGGCGATGATCACGGTGGCGACAATGGAGAGCGCCAGGGTGATGGCGATGGCCTTGACCTGCTCGAGGAGGAGCGACTTGCCGACGACGTCCTTGAGGTTGGTGCTAAGGTTGGAGTTGACGGAGGGCGTCGCCAGGAACCCGGTGAGGAAGGCTCCGAGCGTGCCACCGACAGCGTGGACCCCGAAGGTGTCGAGGGCGTCGTCGTATTTCAGCATGCCCTTCAACTTCGTACAGGCGAAGAACGGCACGGCGCCGGCGAGCACACCGACGAGCATGGCCGAGTTGCTGGTGATGAAACCGCAGCAGGGGGTCACCACAACCAGGCCCGCCACCGCACCCGAGCAGAAGCCGAGCACGCTCGCCTTGCCGCGGATGAAGTATTCGAGTCCCGCCCAGGTGAAGCACGCGACTGCCGTGGCGAGCGTGGTGGTGGTGAACGCGTTGGCCGCGACGCCATCGGCGGCGACCGCCGAGCCGGCGTTGAACCCATACCAGCCCACCCAGAGCATGCCGGTGCCGACCATGCAGAGCACGAGACTGTGCGGAGGCATCGGCGTTTTTCCGAAGCCCATGCGGGGCCCGAGAATCAAGCAGAGGATGAGGGCGGACCAGCCCGACGACATGTGCACCACAGTACCGCCGGCGAAATCTATCGCCTTGATCGAGGCTCCGGCATTCCAGACCCCGTTCATGAGACCCGTGGAGCCCCATACCATGTGCGCGAGCGGAAAGTAGACGAGAAACATCCAGGCTCCGACGAACGCCAGCAGGGCCGAGAACCTCAGGCGCTCGGCAATCGCGCCGACGATCAGCGCCGGTGTGATGATCGCGAACATCAGCTGGTACATCGAGAAGACGTTCTGCGAGACCCAGAACGCGTAATCGGTATTGGGTGCGCTATCGACCCCCTTCATGAAGAAATACTCGGTGCCCCCGAGGAAGGGGCTGTTGAAGCTCTTGCCGAAAACCAGGCTGTAACCGAAGGCCCACCAAAGGATGGTCACCAAACCCGCGATGCCCAAACACTGCGCCATCACCGACAGCACGTTTTTGGTGCGGACGAGGCCGCCGTAAAACAGCGCGAGGCCGGGCAAGGTCATGAAGAGCACCAAGGCGGTGCAGATCATCATGAAGCCGTTGTGCCCGGGTCCGGCGACGCCCACCGACGAGGTCGTGAGACCGGCCGGGATGGTGGCGTTGCCATCTTTGTCCTTCGGACCGACCTTGAGCGCCGCGCTCGGATCGCCGTTACCCATATAAGCTTCAAGACCGGCAATGCGCTGCTCCAAAGTGGGAGCAGGCGGCGGGGGAGGAGCGGCGGCGGCGGGTGGAGTTTGAGCAAACAGCGATCCGATCCCGAGCCCGATGGCAAGGGTGAGGAAAGCGACGAGCTTCGGGCGACGAGAGCGTGAACAGGTCATGCGCGTAGGAGGATTTGGTTGAAGCGTCTCCCACGGCGCTGCGCCCGGGCTGAAAGTCCGTATGAGTGCCGTGGAGTGGACACCGACTGCCTTTTCCATAGCACCAGCCGTGCCAACGCCGCAGAGTCGCTGCGAACTCCGACGATTTCAGAAATCGTGTACCGAGCGAAGCGACAGTTTGACTATCGGGCATCGGTCATCGGGCAGAGAAATCGGTGGCCGAGGAATAAATCCGCCGACCTTTCATTCCGCGACCTGCAACCCATTCCTCGGCAAAAAGTCCCTGGTGACCGCGAAATCCGCCACGGTGCTGCTATCGCCGCCCGGGAAAAACCTGAGCGCCATTCGGGAGGGGCGGGCAATCGCCTCCCCGCGTCAGGTCTCCGCGGCTCCGGCCGACTTTCTCGCCCCGCCCCGCCCTGCCCTGTCACCGACCGGCGGCGTCGGGTCCGTAGCACCGCACCTCGAACAGCGCGGCGGGCACGTGCGGCGCCGGCGCCGTGAGTTCCAAGCGCACGGCGCGCGTGGTGACCGGTTGTGCGAACACGATCACGTTGCGCGCCTGGTGGTTGTCGGTGCACGCGGCGAGCAACGCGCCGGACTCATCGAGCACGCGGTAACGTTCCACGCAGAACGGCATCCGCCGCTCGGGGTGGCCCATCAGCACGGACTCCATCGGGTGATCGTAGTCGGGATCGAACATCAGTTCGATGCGCGCAATCGTCACGGGCTGCGCCCAGCGCAGGGTGAACGTCGGAGCGGGATCGGCAAAATCGGCGACCCAGGCGTTCGGGCGCTCCGTCGGCCGGTTGATCCCATTGCGCACGCAGTAGGGATCAAACGGCGTGAGCCGCCCGGCGAGGCGCAGCGCGAGATTGCGGCCCTCGGGGCGCCGCAGCGGCGTCCAAAACTCAAACGTGTCCACGCCGATGCCCGGTGGCGGCGTCTGCGTGGCAGACTTGGCCACGGCGAGGTTGGCGCGATGGCAAAGCGACAGGACTCCCGTGAGTCGACGCTCGCTCGTGCGCAGCCTGATATGGCGATCGCCAAAGAAACAGACGAAGGCGTAGCGCGCCTCAGTGAACACCTGGGCGAAGGACACCCGCACCTCCTGCCCGGGCCCGGGTCGCAGAGCGAAGGTGCGACGCTCGAGGGTCACATCGGGCGTGTAATTCGCCGTCCGGCTGCTCTGCCGCAATTCAACGCGCAACTCCGCGGCTTGCTCGACATCCGCAAAGATCAGGAACTCAAGTTCGACGCCCGCGTCGACCGGCAGCATCATGGCCCACCCGTCGTCGAGCGCCACCGCCGGCCCCTCGGGCGGCAGTTCCTGCAGGCTGAGCGTGCTCGAGGCCATGATGGTGACATTGGTCTGCTGGAGAAGATCCACCGGATCGCGCAACGTGAACCCGGGGATGTAATGACCGCCGCGCAGCAGCGCGCTTTGCAGCTCCCGCATGCGCGGGGCTTCACCCAGCGCGCGCGGCACCACGCCGTCGCGACGGCACAGCGCGGCCGCAGCGCCGACCGCCTGCCCCGTGAGTGCGCACGTCGCCATCACCCGCGTGGAGCCGAATGCCACATGCGTCGCGCTGATGATCCGGCCGGCGAGAAACAGGTTGGTGAGATTGCGGCTGTAGAGGCAGCGGTAGGGAATCTGAAAAACGCCTTTGGCGTGCCACTGCGTGCAGCCTGGCAGCGGGGAGAACACGCCCTCCGCCGGATGCAGATCAATCGCCCAGCCGCCGAACGCAACAGCGTCGGGATGCGGGCGCTGCTCGACGATGTCCTGCTGCCGCAGGATGCAGTCACCCTCGAAGCGCCGGCTCTCGCGCTTGCCGGGGATGTGGCCGATCCACTCGAGCGTGAGGTTCTCCGCCTCCGGAAACTGGCCGGAGTTCTTGATGTGGTGCCACACGCCGTAGACGACCTGCCAGAGCTCCCACTTGATGCGCTCGGTGTCGTGCACGGTGTCGAGCAGGCCGCCGTGCTCGACCCACCAGAGTTTGCAGCCGTGCTCCTTCGCGTTGAACTGCCGCCAGCGCGGGATCTTCGTGATGTCCTTCAGGGCGAAGCTTGGCGGCGTGAATTTCACCGGCCGGCCGGTGTCCTTCGAATAGAAATAGAGCGAGTGGCCGAGCAGCTCGGCGCTGGCCTGTTCGGGGGCAAAACCCTCGCCGAACTCCGCGCGCGATTCCGCGCCCACGCGAAACGCCGCGCCGGCCATGAAACCGACGATACCGTCGCCCGATGCATCGCAGAACAGCGGCGCGTGCAGATCGTAGCGCGTGGAGTTTTGCGAGCAGAACGCGCGCACACTCTCAATGGTATCGGCATCGCGCTTGGTCAAATCGTGGACGGCGGTGTTGAGGAGCAGCGTGATGTTCGTTTCCGCCGTGACCTTCTCGAGGAGGAGCGCGTCGACGAAGAGCGGGTTGCCCTCGGGGTTGCGGAACATGTTTTCGACCAAAAGTTCGTCGATCACCCCCCCCTCGCGCGCCCAGCGGTTGTTGTTCCCCATGTGGGAGGTGGCGCCGAGGATCCAAAGGCGGACTTCGCTGGAGGCGTTACCCCCGAGAACGGGACGGTCCTGCACGAGGACGACCTTGAGCCCGGCGCGGGCGGCGGTGATGGCGCCGCACGTGCCGGCGAGGCCACCGCCGACGATGACGAGATCGGCGTCATGGCGAATGGTGCGCAGTTCACGAGAGGAGACGGGAGGTGAGAGATGCATGGCGGAAGGGAGTGAGGGAGTGAAAGGGAGAGGGAGAGTGAGAGTGAAAGTGAGAGTGAGAGGGCGAAACGGAGAGACGGAGAGAGGGGGAGACAGGGGGAAGTAATCAGTAATCCGTGGTCAGTGGTCCGTAGTCCGTAGTCCGTGGTCTGTTGTCCCTTGGTCCTTTAGTCCCTTGGTCTCTTGGTCCCTCAGCCCTTCCGATGCACCCCGCAGAAATACAGCATCAGCCACGCGATGGGATGCAGCACGGCCATGATCCAGAACCACTGCGCGTAGCCGTGGCCTTGGACGAGTTCGAGGAGGCCACCGGCGACGGACTTGATGGCTTGATCGAGGAAGCCCGCGGGCTTGGTCGAGGGGCCGGAGACCATCGTGGCCACGATCAGGTTCATGATGATGCCGCCGATCGTGCTGCCGGTGGCGACGACACTGAAGACGGTGCCGAGCGAATGCTTGGGCACGATGTCGACGACGATGGAGCTAAGGTTGATCAACCACGCGAGCGCGGCGATGACGGTGCAGACGGTCAGCGTGATGGCCAGGTTCAGGCCGGCGGCTTTCGCGATGAAGGGCGACAACGGCATGATGACGGCGCAGCCGAGCATCACCCACAGACGGCTGGCGGCGGGCGCCGTACCCCGCTTGATCAGCTGGCCGGAAAGCCAGCCGCCAAGCAGGCTGCCCACGCCAGCGGCAGCGTAGACGATCCAGGTGATCTTGAGCTGGTCCTGAGAAAGATGCCGGTCGGCGCTCAGGTACTTGGGGAACCAGAACTGATAAAAATACCACACAGGGTCGGTGATGAGCCGGCCCACCAGCAGCAGCCACGTGCCGCGAAAGGTGAACACCTGCAGCCAGGTCCACGGCTTTTCGTTGGCTCCCCCCGGGCTTTCCGCCGCCGAGGATTTTTCCAGCATCTGGAGTTCATCCGGGGTGATGAGCTTGCTGTCCCGCGGCGCGCGAAACATCCACAGCCAGGGAATGAGCCACAGGAGGCCCGCGGCGCCGGTGAGGATAAAGGCGATACGCCAGCCCGCGCCCTGGCCCAAAAAACCGGTGAGACCGGGCAGCGTTTGCCCCCAGGCGTGTGTCGCCAGCGGGATCACCAGGTACGGCGCCAGCGTGGCGCCGAGCGTCGCTCCCATCGTGTAGAGGCCGATCGCGAGGGCGCGCTCCTTGGCGGGAAACCATTCGGAAACCACTTTCGAGGCGGCCGGCCAGACGCCGGCCTCGCCGAGGCCGAGCAGAAAACGATAGACACCCATGGACTGCACACCCTGGGCGGCGGCGGTCAGCATGTTGGCGACCGACCACCAGACGACGAAGAGCACCATGCTGGCGCGCGTGCCCATGAGATCGGCGATGCGGCCGGAGATCAGATAGGCGATCGTATAAGCGACAAGGAAGAGGTTGACGACGTTGGCGTACGCACGGTCGTCCATCTTGAGGTCGGCCTGGATGGTCGGGGCGAGCGCGGACAACGTCTGGCGGTCGACATAATTGAGCACCGCCGCACCGACGAGAAGCGTGGCGATCCACCAGCGGAGATAAGGGATGCGGGGCATGAAGACTCAGGTTGGACGGGTAACAAGATGCCGGGAACGCCACCGAGCTTCGCCGGGCTTTCCGCGCTGGGCAACCTGCGGGTTGGTGAAGCCGTTCACCAAGTGGAGACGGACGGGACAGCAACCAGGGCAGTAGCCGCGCTTGCGATCAGTCCGCCGTTGGCTCGGCGAAGGCGGAAACGCAGTGCAAGCGTGGCCGGGCGTGACACCACGTTGTCGCTGCGCTCCAACGCGGCTACGGAATCCGAAGATGCGGCGCGAAAGATCGCGAAGCGCTGCAGCGGTGAAGGCCATGCTCACTTCTCCCGCTCGCCGTAGCCGCCGGGGCCGAACTTGCGGTCGAGGACGTACTTTCGCGCCTGATCGAAGGTCGCCATGTCGCCGGTGATGCGCGGGTCCTTGGTCTGGCGCTGGTAGGCTTCGAGCTGGGCCCTGAGGCGCGCCTTGACCGCGGCGTGCGCCGGGGAGTCGGCGAGGTTCTTCAGTTCCCACGGATCGGCCTCGCAGTCGTACAGCTCCTCGCGCGGCCGTGGCTTGACGAAGAGCTCGGTGAACATCCGGACGGCGGGATGGTTCGGATGGTGTGCCACGAGATCGATCTCGTTGCCGGTCTCGGCAGTTTTCGCGTAGGCGGAATCCGGCAGTTGGCGCGCCGGCACCGCCTTGCGGCGTGGTGTGGTCGAGTAGTTGACGATATACTGGTAACGCTCGTCGCGAATCATGCGGGCCGCGATGCTGATGTTCTCGTCCTCGCCGTGCCACTCGATGCCGGCGGTGGTCCAGCCACGCGCAGGACCGACCCGACCGGCGGCGCCCGAGGTAAGAACGTCCATGATACTGCGGCCGCTCATGCCGGCCGGCACGGGGAGGCCGGCGGCCTCGAGCATGGTCGGGGCGAGATCGGCGAAGTTGACGAAGTCGTCGACGCGGCGACCGCCTTTCACGCGCGCGGGCCACATGATGGCCAGCGGTACGCGCACGCCCCAGTCGTGCAGGTTGGTCTTCGAGCGGAGGACCTGCGTGCCGTTGTCGGCGGTCACGATGAGCAGGGTATTCGCGAGTTCGCCGCGATCTTCGAGGATCTTGAGGATGCGGCCGAGATCTTCATCGGCATGGCAGACCTCGTACAACATGTCGGCGCGGGAGCGGCGCACCCCCGGCGTGTCGGGCAGAAAGCCCGGCACCTTGATCGCGTCGAGGCCGAGGCCATGCTTTTCGGCGAGCTTCTGATGGTTTTCCTTGCTGCACGGCGTGTGGGGTTCAGTGCAGCCAACCCAAAACCAGAAAGGCTGGCCGGCTTTGCGCGCTTTGAGGAAGTCCGCGAAATTGGCGGCATAGTCGATGGGGTTGATGCCGGGCTCGTTGGTCTTGCGTTTAAGCCGGTTGTACGCGTCGCCGGCGGGATTGCGCTTGCGGCCGGATTCGGGAGGTATCACGCCCGGCCCCCAGCCTTTGGCGGTGTAACCGGCATGATAGCCGCCAGCCTCCATCAGATCGGGGAGCGTGGTGAACTTCGCGGGCAGCCAGGCTTGGATGAACGCGCCCTGCTCCAGCTCCCAGAAGTTGCGGCCGGTGAGGAGGGCGGCGCGCGAAGGCGCACAGGAGGAGGCGGAGGTGTAACCGCGGGTGAACAGCACACCTTCGCGAGCGACGCGGTCGAAGTGCGGCGTGGGGATGTTCGACCAACCGTAGGCGCTGCGTTCGAGCCAGCTCTCGTCGTCGGTGATGTAGACGACGACGTTGGTCCGGGTGACGGGCGTGGCGGCGGCGGCGGTGGCGCTCGAAATGGCGGCGAGCGCGGCGAGGACGAGGAGGGCGGAGGCAAAGCGGGAGCGGAGCGCGGTGGATGAAGGTGTCGCCGCGTTTGCGATCCGTCCGCCGTAGGCTCGGCGAAGACGGATGTGCAGCGAAGACGTGGTCGGGCGGGAGACGGTTGTTGTGATCATGGGACGAGGGGAGCGGAGGGGCTACCGCTTCCGCAGCGCGGTGGCTTCGGCGGTCACGGGACGGCCGTCGGCGGTGACGCCGGAGAACTTGAAGCGAAACTCCGAGGCGTCGCGCGCCAGCGGCACGGTAAATTCGTACGGATACGAGGCGTCGCGGAGCGCCACGGGCGCGCCGCCGGCCCAATGCGTGAGCGTGACTTCCTTGAAGGCCGAGTCGTCGGCCTGGAGGTAGACGTAGGCGGTGGTGGCGGTGTGACCAAAGTTCAGCACCATCGCGCGGGCGCCGCCGAAGGGCAACTCGAGGTAATCGGTGCGCCAGGCGTCCGCAGCGCGCGCGCCAACGAGGCGATCCTGGAATTTCGGGGTTGCGACGAGCCCTTCGATTTCGACGGCGGTGAGTCCCATCGCGGGCACGGAGATGGTGAGCCGGCCGTTGTGAAGATCCGTGGCGATGCTTTCTCGCGAAAGCGCCCTAATTTCCGCGACCGACCTTCCAGGTGAGACGCTGCCGAGCGCAATCACCCGATAGGTCTTCCCGGCCACCGCTGGCAGGACCTGCGGATTAAGCACGACCTCGGTCGTCACCGCCTCCGACGATTGGTTGGTGAACGCGAGGTAGAGGCGGTCGCGGCCGCGGGCGGCGAGCGTGTTGAGTTCGACGGAGCCACTCATAATCAGGCGGCGCGGCAGCCACAGCACCGCATCGTCGCGGTCGAAGAATTTTCCGGGGCGGTCGCCGTAGAACTTGCTCTGCAGGTAGGCGTAGCCCTCGATGAAGTGCGCAGGGAAATCGATCTTCCCGCCGGAACGCGCGAACGCATCCGTGACGAGGAAGTCGACGAGAATGCTCATGTGCGGCCAGATGTGGTTATAGTGAAATGAATTCACGCTGAGTGCCTTGTGCTCGCGGAGCGGGTAGTCGGCGCGCTCGTAGATCGTGGTGCGGGCGGTGTTGATGTGGTAACCGGGGAAATTCCGGTAGCGGCCGACCACGGCGGACCGCGCCACATCGTGGAGCAGTTTGTCGCCGGTGAGCGCGGCGATGCGCAGCATCCACGGCGCGTAGTTGGCCATGAAGATGCCGCGATGGCCTGACATCGTGCCGGACGATTCCGGGGTGAGCCCGATTTCGGAGAGCCGCCAGGCGGGCACGCGCTCCTCGGGTGCCTTCATCGGCGTGTGGCCCTTGCTCTTGAGATACCAGTAGACGGGGGCGTGGCCGCCGGGATTGACGGTCACCTCCTCGTCGGGGATGCGCGGCGCCATCCAGGTGAACTGCGTGTACTGGCGGGCGCCCTGGCGGGCGGCGGCGAGGTAACGTTTTTCTCCGGTGGCCTCGTAGAGCCGGAAGAGATCGATCCACTTCGGCGCAAAACCGATCCAGAAAAACATGCCGCCGTCGTCGAACCCGGTGGCCGGCCGGTCGACGCGCGTCGCAAGATAGGCATCGGCGCCGCGGCGGGCGGCGGCAAGCAATGTGGCGTCGCCGGTGGCGAGCGAAACGCCAAGCTGATTCTGCCAGCTGCCGCCCTCGGCGACGTCGTCGAGATTGAGGGTGCGGTTCCGGCCGAGCATCTGTTCGGCCAGCCCGCGCAACACCGGCGAGGCGCCGTGCGTGATGCCGTAGAGCGTGGCCAGCTCGCTGACCGGCGCGCAGGGACCGAGCAGGGCGCGCGAGGGGCTCTGGATTTTTTGTTTCGGGTCGAGCGAGAAGAGGAATTTTTCGCGCGAAAGCATGAACTCCACGATTGGATAGGCGCGCTTTTGGAAGATCTCCTCGTCGTCGGTCACGAGCGCGAGGTTGAGCGGGTTGAGCGAGGAGACGTTTTTCACCGCGCCGGGGACGTCGGTCGAATAGGAGCAGCCCTTCAGTTCTTCGATGAACCAGCTGTAGCGGCTCATCCCGTAGTCGATCATGTTGTCGAGCGTCTCGTTGAGCGAGGCGATGGCGTTGCGGCGGTGGTCGCGGAAGCCGTAGAGACGGCGGGCGAGTGACTCGTACGCGTGGGTGATGTCGCCGGCGCCGGCGAAGAGGCGAAGCTTGAACGTGAAGGCCTGGCCCGGGGCGCGTTTTGATTCGGCGCCGCCGAGCATCGGCGCGAAGACCATCGGCTGCGCCTCGCCGGCCGCGTTGCGCAGCGCGACGCCAAAGCGGCTGTTGTCCAGCAGCGGCAGCGGTTGGAAGGGAAGTTCGTCCGCATCCGCCACCACCCCGAGGGTGACGTTGCCCTTCCGCACTAGCGTGGCCGGCAGCGAACACTCGAAGGCCGGCGTGAGGAACGATTGGGTGGGAAAGCGCTTCTCCTGCCAGATGAAGGGCTGCCAGACCTCCGCGAGATCGTCGAGGCGGTGGGCGGGTGCGCCGGTGTAGCCGACGGAGAACCAGGCGGCGCGCTTCGGTGTAAGCGTGAACGCGAGCACGGGCTCGGCATCGCCGGCCGGCAGCGTGAGTGTGGCGGCCAGCGTGAAGTCGGCCTGATCGGCGAAGGCGAAGCGAAGCGCGGCGCCGGCGCGCGTAACCGCGGTGGCGCGGACGCGCGTCAGCGGCGCGGCGGCAAACACATCGGCGGTGCGCTGGTCGGTCTTGCCGTCGAGAATCCGGTCGTCGAAGCCGTCGCCGCCCTGTGCGGCGGAACGTTGCGTCGTCTTGAGCGCGGCTCCGGCCGGCGTGGCGGCTGTCTGCCAGGTGATGAGGTTGTACGAGACGCGTGGGATGTTTCCCGGCCGCATCGCGGGCTTCGGGTCGGCGCGCGCGACGAGCACCGCAAAGTCCCCACGGAAGATCCAGGTGCCGGCGTCCTTGGCCGTAAGGCGTACCGCGCCGCCCTCGATCGGCTCGACCGTGTAACGGTCGTTGGCGATCGGCTGGGCGGAAGCGGAGCAAAGTACAAGAGTCGCGAGCAGCGCCCGTAATTTCTGCAGCGGAATCGTGGTCATTTTTGTTTGCGGCGAGGAAGCCTCCCTTGGCCAGGACCGGACTATACACAACGTCACAAAAAATTGAGCATTGCTTCGGAGGGCTGCGCTTTGTCGCAGCCGTTTTTCAAAGCGGACTTTACGGCGCCGACAAAGCGGCGCCCTCCGAACGGGTGCATTTCTTTATGACGTCGTGTTTAGAAGGTCCCCTTCAAGCCCGCGGCGATCGTTGTGCCGTAGTCGGCGCGCTGGTAGGTGCGCGCATAACCCGGTGTGCCGGGACCGTAACGTTGCACGATCTCCGGTTCGCGGGTGACATTCCGGGCGCCGACGAAGAGGCCCAGGTATTTCACGATCCGATACTCCGCCTCCACATCGAGCGAAAGGCGGGCCCTGACGTACTCGCGCGTACCCGGTTCGGCCGTTCCGCCGATCAGGGCTCGATTCTGGCGTCCGCGGGAATTCCAGTTGAGCCGCACATTGAACTTCGGCCGGTCGAGACTGATGCCCCAGTTCTGGCTGAGCGGGATGAAGCCGTCGAAATCCGCCTGCACGTCGCCGGACAGTTTCAACTTCGTGATATTATACCGCACATTCACCCCGCGCCCCCAGGCCGGCAGGAACTTCAGCGGTTGCCGGTAGCTGAACTCGATGCCGTCAATGCGGGTGGCGCCCGACACATTCTGTTGCGAGCGGAGGACGTAGTTGCCCGTGGCGAACGTCGAATCGATGCCGTAAAAATCCAGCAATTCCGGCGTCGCGTCGACGTCCTTGCTGCCGAAGAAGTCCTCGATGTCCTTCCGGAATACTCCGGCCGACAGTTCTCCGCCACCCTTCGGGTAATACGAAAGCGCGAGATCGTAGTTCCGGGCGGTCCAGGGGCGCAGCGCGACATTGTTGATCGTAATGACACGGGACGTAGTGTCGGGATCGGGCAGCGTCGTGCCGGGAATGATGAAATTGAAGTTCGGGCGCGAGAGGGTCTCAGCGTAGCTGGCGCGCGCCACCAGGTCCGGCGTGAGATTGACGGTCAGATTCACGCTGGGATAAAAGTCGCCGTAGTCCTTTTCGACGATCGCCCCGCGTTCCACATACTGCAGCTGCGCGAGCGTCAGGGCACTGCCCACGATCCTGATCGGACGGCCGGCGCTGAGAATGAGATTGCCGGCGGCATCGCGTTGATAGGTGCGCCCGGGATCATTGATTGGACCGGAGCCTTCGTCGCGCGTGCGCTCGTAACGCCCTCCGGCGACGATCCAGAGTCGGTTCTCCCACAGCCGCAGGTCGAACCGGAGATACTGGGCGGCGATCTCCTCGGTGATGACCCTTGAGTTAAGCACCCTTTGTTGCACCTGGAAGACGTCATCGTGCCGGAAGTATTCCGGATGGGCCGTGAAGAGATCGTAGGCCTTGAGCGGACTCACATATTGATAACGACCCAGGCCGTAAGGCGCGTTGACGGTGCCGGTATGCGGGTCGACGAGATCGTAGATCGCGGCGGAATTGTCCGCGTTGTTGGCGACGCCATCCGGCCCCAGGAACGTCCACTGCCGGAACGGCCGGTCCGCCAGGGAGGTGACGCTGCGGTAGTCAAATCCGGCTTTGACCCGGACCGGCACGCCAACGTCGAAATACCGGCTGAGGCTGGCGTTGGCGTTCTTGTTCTTGTTGATCGAATCGACCGGATTGGTGTTCACCAGCGTCAGGTTGTAACTGCCCAGTGAGCGAACATCGACCGGCGCCCCGGCCGTCGTCGTGGCGGAGATCGCCCCCGGAATCGAGTCGCTGATCGCGTCGTAACGCACCCGGAGGCCGTTGCGACTGAGCTGCGTGCTGTTGAACCAGCCGTGCTCCATATCGCGGAAATAGGCGCGGGAATTGGAGTAGGAAGCGGAGGTGTCGAATTTCCAGACGGGACCGTCATGCCGGTGCTGGGCGCTGACCACGTAGGTGCGGCGCAACGCCCGGCGCATGCTCACCGAATGCGCGTTCGAGGCGAACGTCGCGCTGCTGTTGCTGCTTTGGGTGAAGTCGGGTCCAAACGTCGCCGGCACTCCGGTCGCGGAGTCGTAAATCTGGTTGCGGAAAACGGCGTCGAACTCGTTCCAGGAACCGCGCACGCTCACCACATCCCGCGGCGCCAGGCGCCAGTCGAGCGTAGCGCCAAACGAGTGGCGCGCGGTGACCTTCGGGCCGTCGATGAAGCGATAGCTCGTCAGCGCGGGACTGGCGATCGTCGCCACGGTGCCGGGCGTGCCGGTGTTGCTCGTGGGGCTCCAGCGCGGGACGGACACGTACTGGCGGTTGAAGATGTTCGTCTCCATCCCGGTGAGCGTGAAACCAAAATTCTTGGTGACGGGCCGGATATAGCTGAACTCAAAGTTGGGTTTCAACTTCAGGGTGGGCTCTCGCTCGGGTCCGGGTGTCTTTTGGAACGAAAGGTAGTCCACGTCTTGGATGGTCTGGTGGAGCATGTTCACGTAGGCCCGGTAGCTGGACTGCGGCCGGGAGCGTTCGAACGCGCTCTTGCTCACGAGGTTGATCGTGCCGCCGATGGCGTCGGCGCGGCCCTCGGGCGTCGGTCCCTTGGTCACCTCGATGCGGGACACGTTGTTGATCGAGAGCTGGTCGAATTCGAACTGGCGATTGGCCACGCCTGCGCCGGTACTCGCGACCGGATTGCCGTCGATATTCACCCCGGTGTTGCCCGGCGGTAAGCCACGGACCGAAGCCGTGCGCGCCTCGGCGCCCACGTAATCGAGCGTCACGCCGGGAATGAACTTCAGAAACTCACCGATGTTTCCCTCGGTGACGCCGCCGAATTCGTCCGCGGACACGACGTTCTTGATGTTCTCCGCGAAGCGCTGCTCGTTGACGGCGATCGCGCTGGCGTTTGTCTCCTTAACGGCGGCGACGATAAAGGCGTCGAGGCGCACGGTGTGGTCTTTCGCCGGCACACCCGGATCGGCGTGATGGAGATTGAAGTCCTGCGTCGCGGTCTGCCCCGCCCCGACAGTGAGCTGGGCCGATTGGGGCGGGATGCCCGTATAGAACGCGTGGACGGTGACGGCGCCGGCCGGCACCCCCGTCAGACGGAACTCGCCAAACTCATTCGTGAAGGCCTGCAGCGCCGTGCCCTCGATGGACACGCGGGCGTTGTTGAGGTAATCGCCGCTCGTGACGTTGAGTACGCGCCCTTGAATCGTCGCCGGGCCGGTGAACTGGGAAGACTGAGCGCGGCTGCTGAGACCCGAACACACCGTGAAAAAGAGGAACGCGAGCAGCGTTCGCCCGCGGTGTAAGCGGGGGCGGCTGGAGGGAAGCCAGATTTGCGGCTGGTCGGGTTTGTTTGCTATGGTTGTTTGCATCTTATCAAGACCCTGAAGTTAACGTTTTTCTAACGCCGGAATAAGTATAAGAGGGCGTCGAATAAGGCTGCGCTATTGCTGTTTTCGGAGAGCGCTGGTCTGCGCCAAAAGTCCCGCGGCGCTGACAAGGAAAAGACCGGTGGCCGACCAACGAGCGGGAGTCGTGCGAATCAGCGATGGAGCGAATGGCGTGGTCATGGTGTAACAGCGTGCGGCTTAAACGGACAATGGACCGATGAAGGGAGAGTGAATCCCGCGGGTGCGGACGCAATTGTCGTGTCCTTGAACCCCTTCAATTCGGGGACGAACGGGCATCGCGGCGGCGTGACTTGGGTCGACCCAAGGGGCTAACCCGAAGATTTCCCAACGCGGATCAAGGCCGCAACCAACCTGGGCAGGTTGTAGCCGGGCTCGTTGAGCCCGGGCAAGCCCGTCCGTTTTTCAGTCGGTCTTTCCCCGGGGTCGGCGACCCCGGCTACAACGAAATCGTCGCGAGACGGTGCGATGTGGATCGATCTTGGCCCAACGCGGATACCGCAACCAGCCTCCGGCTGGCGAGCCCTCCTGCGGCGGGCAAGCCAAAGGAGGGGCGTTCTGCTGGCCAGCAGAACGCCCAAATACGTTCGGCCGACGGTTCTTCGGCGGTTGGGAAACCGTGCCACAGGCGGACAAGCCGCCGCTCCTTGGTGAACGGGCAAAATCGTCGCAGGCCGCGACGAAACGGATCGATAGTAGCGCGGTCTTTTTGCCGAGACTGCGCTCGGAAAAAGTGGCGCGCTACACGCGCAGCCAGCTTGATGACGGAGGATTTCACCACAAAGGCACAGAGGACACAGAGAAAACCGCCGCCAAAAAACGCCCGGCCAAGGCGACTCACTGCCAAGGTGAACCACTTACCCCTTGGTGCTTGGTCTTCTACTCTGTGTTCTCTGTGCCTCTGTGGTGAACTGGTTTGGTTATGCCGTTAAGCACTAAGACAAACATGTTGGTCTCTACGCTCGAATTGCTAGACGGATCGATAGTAGCGCGGACTTTCTCCCGGACTGCGCCAGGAAAAAGAGGCTTCGCAGCCGTGAGGGCGATGCGGTGAAATTTTTTTGCCCCTAATTTTTCTGTCTCCCCTGCCTTTTGATCCGGACACTCCCGACAGAAAGATTTTCGACAGAAAAATTTCCAATCCCCGTGCCGCACCTGAATTTTGAAACGCGGAGGTCGCGGAGAACGGGACCGATCCGAAGGGGTCAACCCGCTGGTCGCTGGTGGCGCCACAGGGATCGGCGTCCCCTGGCTACCACTGCAGCAACCAGCGGGTTGACCCCTTCGGATCGGTTCCGGCGATGAATGACCTGCCAAAAGCCCTACTTTCGGACCCCGTGCGGCCGCCCATCGGACTTACTCCTGACTCGCTGGTTCCGCCCACTCACAGAGTCACCAGCAAGACCGCGATGCTGACGATGCCGCCGCCGAGCGCGACGAAGCCCCACCGTCGCGTGCCCGTCAGTTTCCACCAGAGGTAAAGTCCGGTGCCGATCCAGACCAGCGACGTGACGCAGTACACGTCCACCATGAAGCCCCAGATGTTATGGAGCACGCCCGACTGCCCATAGCCGATGCGCTGGTGAAGGCGGATGAACAACTCGACCCACGCGAATTTCTTCGCTTCGGCGCGCAGCTTCTTCCCTTCGATGTCGTACGCCAGCCGCTGCGGTTGCCAGAAGTTCTGCACGTTGATGTTCAGCCGCTGGCCCTGCCGTTGCACGCCGAACGCACCCTTCAAGCCCTGTTCGTCCAAAATCCGCCGGGCGGTCTCCCGCAGGCCGTCTTGGCCGGGCGGCACTTCGACCGTGCAGTCTTTCTCCCAGAGCGGCACCCACTGCGGGTCCGCGGGGCGAAGCTGCCGGAAGTAGTGGCCGTGGTTGAACAGGACGGTGGACACAGCGTAAACCAGCAGCCACGGAATCAGCAGCATGCCCAGATAGAGATGCGTCCGGCGAAAAAGGAGGTTCCAGTTTTTCATGTTAAACTTCCGGGTTGATGTCGCCCAAACCATTCACACCGCAGAGATCCCAATCACCAAAGCGCAGAGAAAGGCCTTGGTTTGCTCTGCGTCCTCCGACCTCTGTGACTCATGCCTTGGTCTCATGCAGGTGTGAATTCGTCAGGCGAGAAAGTCCGAATTCGTGGTGCGACAGTCAGGTTGTCGAAAAGTCCCATGGTCCTGTAGTCGTGTCGTCCTGTAGTCCCGCAGACCGAGGCGCAGCTTCGTCAGAGCTTCGCGAGCAGGATTCCGAACACGCCAAAACCGGCGACCGCGCAGGCCGCGCCCCAACTGCGCGCCGGCTTGATCTCCCACCACATCCACACGCCCGACGCGACCCAGAACAGCATCCCGACGACGACCAAATCCACGAAGACCGCCCAGATCCGCGACGCCAGAAACGTCTGCTCGTAGCCGTGCCGGAAGTGCGCGCGATTCAGGAAGACCGGTGCCACAAACTTCTGTTTTTCGATCAGCAGCCGGTTTTCGGCGCGGAAATAGGTGATGCGATGCGCGGAGAACGCGGCGTTGCGGTTGATGACCAGCCTGGGCTGGTCCGCCCGTCCCTGCACATTGAACGTGCCGGCCAGATCGAGGTGTTCGAGGACTTGGGCACCGATCAGGCGCGGATCTGCATCGGCGGAAAACGCGGCGGTGTATTCGCGCTCTCCGACCTTTTCGAACTGGTTGAATCTCGGGCCATATAAACCCCGCACGAACGGCCCGTGGTTCAGCACCAGGCCGCTGAGCGCGTAGATGATCATCCACGGGGTCAGGAACAGCGCCAGGTACATGTGCGTACGGCGGATCAGCTTGGAGGGGGTGAGGTTCATGGCGGAAGGTTGCAGGCGTCGCTCGCTTCGTGGGCCGCCGAAGCCTTGAGCTGCCGCCGTAGCCAAGTTCGGTATCCGGCTCACTCCGCGATGTAAAGGTCGCGTCGAAAACCCCTCCCGGATCCAATCCCCCTGAAAATCCAGTTTCCTTCCAGTCAGTGACTTGAAGGTTGGGGGACTACAGGGGTCCGACTCCGTTTCCACCCAGCACCCTCCCCTGATACCACTTCCGACGTTGTTCATGACCTTGCAGTGCGGACCCCAAAAGTGAAGCACTGCGAGGTTGTGAACAACTCGGCCGGCGACCACAATGGTGTTCGCCGCCACCTGGCCTCGGCACGAACACGG
>SXSC01000353.1 GCA_005792355.1 Opitutaceae bacterium | reverse complement strand
TGGGATCGAAGATGATGTCCTCGGCGGGAAAGTCGGCCTGTGCGGTCAGGAGCCGGTAGGCGCGGGTGCAGATGCGGACTTTTTCATCGCGGGTCGCCGCCGGGCCCTGTTCGTCGTATGCCTTCACCACCGCCGCCGCGCCATAGCGACGCACGAGGCGCGCGCGCCGCAGGAACTCCGTTTCGCCGTCCTTGAGCGAGATCGAGTTGACGATGCCCTTGCCCTGGAGGCCCTGCAGGCCCTTTTCGAGCACGGTCCACTTCGACGAGTCGAGCATGACCGGGACGCGCGAGATCTCGGGCTCGGCGGCGATCAAGTTCAGAAATTTCACCATCGTCGCCTCGCCGTCGATGAGGGCTTCATCGACGTTGATGTCGATCACGTTGGCGCCGCTTTCAACCTGTTGGCGCGCGATCGCGAGGCACGCGTCCCAATCGCCGGCCTTCAGTGCCTTGGCAAACTTGGGGGAGCCGGTGATGTTCGTGCGCTCGCCGATGACGAGGAACGCCGACGCTGCGGAGGTGGACGAAGCCGGGGACGCAGGAATCATGCGACAGCCAGCGGTTCGAGACCGCTGAGGCGCAGTGCCCGGGCGGCCGACGGGAGCTGGCGGGGCGCCCGGCCACGTATGGCCCGGGCAATCGCGGCGATGTGCGCGGGTGTCGAGCCGCAGCAGCCCCCCACGAGGTTGACCCAACCACTGGCGGCAAATTCGCCGAGGACGCTCGCCATATCCTCGGGAGTTTCGTCATATCCCCCGAAGGCATTGGGCAAACCGGCGTTGGGATAACACGTGGTGTAGCAGTCGGCGATGCGGGCGAGCTCCTCGACATAGGGCCGCATCGCGGCTCCACCCAGGGCGCAATTAATGCCGACCGAGAAGGGCTTGGCGTGCGCGATACTGGTGTAGAAGGCCCCGATCGTCTGGCCCGAGAGCGTGCGGCCCGAGGCATCGGTGATCGTCACGCTGATCATGACGGGCACGCGCGCCGCCAGACCACGCGCGTCGAACACCTGCTCGATGGCGAAGAGCGCAGCCTTGCAGTTCAATGTGTCAAAGATCGTCTCGACAATCAGGGCGTCGACGCCGCCATCGAGCAGCGCGGCGATCTGTTCCGTGTAGGCGGCCACGACCTGATCCCAGGTGACCGCGCGGTAGTCGGGACGGTTGACGTCGGGCGACATCGAGAGGGTGCGGTTGAGCGGACCGATGGCCCCGGCGACAAAACACCGCCGGCCGGGCGTGCCGGCCTCGACCTGATCCGCAGCCCGGCGGGCGCAGGCGACGGCCGCGAGGTTGAGGTCGCGCACCACGGTTTCGAGGCGGTAGTCGGCCTGCGCGATCGACGTGGAGCTAAACGTGTTGGTCTCGACGAGATCAGCGCCGGCGGCGAAGTAATCGCGGTGGATGCGCTCGACCACGTCGGGGCGCGTCAGACAGAGGAGGTCGTTGTTGCCCTTGAGATCGTGCGGATGGGCCGCGAAGCGTTCGCCGCGAAAGTCCTGCTCACCGAGGTCAAACGTCTGAACCATCGTGCCCATCGCGCCGTCGAGGAGCACAATCTTGGACGCGAAAAGCCGGCGAAACGCATCCGCCCTCGCCGAAGCTTCGGCGGACAGGCCGGCGGTGGCCGGTTGAGGGGCGGGAGAGGTGTCCATGATCGACGAAGCCTAGGTACGGCCGGCGGGTTGGCAAGAAACATATCCACGCATCTGAATTCGTTGATGCGTAAGGTAGAGATTACGCTTGCGACTTCCCGGGCTGGGGCGTGGCGTGCGGGGGTTGGTTGTTCGATGAAGCGTGAGAGTGGCGCCTCCTCCTTTCCGGACCGGATGGTTCTGCTCTTGTCGCGATTCCAAAGGCAGAACTCATGACATCACTCTCAATATTTGTGCGCCGCGTGCGCCGCGTGTGGCCCGCTTTGGCGCTGGCTGCCCTGCTCCCGGCGCAGACGCCGCCCGCCCAGCTTCCTCCGGTCTACACGACCGCCACCCGGACTCCGGCCGAGGCGCAAACAATCGGATCGGTGGTTGAGATCGTCACCACGGCGGACCTGGCGCGGCGGCAGGTGGCCACGCTCGCGGGCGCCTTGGGTGGCGCCGTGGGGGCGCCAGCGTTCGCGTCAGGGGCGGGCGGCGCGCTCACGTCGTTGTTCCTGCGCGGGGCGAACTCGAACCAGACCCTCTTTCTGGTCGACGGGCTGCGCCTCAACGATCCGAACACCGACTACGCGGTGTTCCTGGGTGGTGCGTGCATCAGCGGGTGCGACAGCCTCGAAATTTCCCATGGTCCGCAGAGCACGCTCTACGGCGGCGAGGCGGTGGGGGGCATCATCTCACTGCGGGCGCAGCGCGGGGCGGGTTCGCCCGGTGGTCGGATCGCGGTCGAAGCCGGCGGCTTTGGCACGGTGCAAGGCGGCTTCTCAGCGCAGGGGGAACGAGGGGCGACGGCGTGGAATTTCTCCGCCCAGGGCGGCCACACCGACAACGCGCGACCAAACAATGCCTTCGACTCGGCCAACACCGTGCTCCGGCTCGATCGCCAGATCAGCGAGCGTATCAGCGTTGGCGGGACGGCACGGTGGTTTCACGGGGTCTATGGCTCGCCGGGTGATCGCCACACGAACGATCCCGACAACGAAGAACGGGAGGACAACCTGCTGGCGACGGCGTTTGCGGATCTGAAACTCGCGCCGGATTGGACGGCCCGGGCGGTGGTGGGCGGCCAGGACCGGCGCTTCGTGGCGGAAAGCCCGCGGGCCGGCCGCGCGACGGCGATCACGGTCGTGACGAACCGGCGGGCCGTGTTCGATGCGCAGACGACCTATTCCGGGATCGAACGACATCGGGTGACGGCCGGCGTGACCTCCGAGGCGAATCACACCCGCAACACCGGCTTTGGCGCCATCAACCGGAAACAGGGCTTGCTGGCGGTTTTCGTGCAGGACGAGTATTCGCCGCAGGATGACGTCTATCTGACCGCGGGGGTGCGGAACGATGACTTCGACACGTTTGGTCGCGCCACCACGGGGCGGGTGACCGCCGCGTGGCTCGTGGCGGGCCGCGCGATCAAACTGCGGGCCAGTTACGGCACGGCCTTCCGTTCGCCGAGCTTCCTCGATCTCTACGGGCAAAGCGCTTTCTACGTGGGTAATCCGGGCCTGCGGCCCGAGCGTGCGCGCGGCTGGGACACGGGCCTCGATTGGTATCTGCCGAACCGGCGCGGCACGGTGAGTGCGACGTGGTTCGACACGAGGCTGACCAACCTCATCGCGAGCACGGGCAATTTCCGCAGCGTGGAGAACATCCAGCGGGCCCGCACGCGTGGCGTGGAATTTTCAGCGCGGGTCGACGTGAGTACCGCGCTCGAGCTGCGCGGAAACTACAGCTACCTTGAAGCGGAGAACCAGACTTCCAGCCGGCGTCTGCTCCGCCGCCCACGGCATCGCGCCAGCGCGGATCTCTGGCGGGATTTTGGGCGCGGCTTCAGCGCCGGGGCGGGTGTGGCGGTTGCCGCCCAACGCGAAGATGTCGATGCGAAGACCTTTCGAACAATTGACGGCGAAGACTTCACGGTCGTACGCGCCTATGGCGAGTACCGGATTTCGCCGCGGCTCGCGGTGAAGGCGCGGATCGAGAATCTGCTCAATGAGAAGTACGAAGAAGTGAACGGCTACCCGGCGCTCGGAGTTGGCGCGTTTGGCGGCGTCGAGTGGAAATTCTGAACGCGCGACGATTGGACGGTCGCAAGCAAGCAAGAAATACACCCCAATCTTGGGGTGGCCTTCCCATCAGAAAAGGGGGAGATTCGTCTCTCTCAGATGCAGCCAACGCACCCCCAGCGTCGTGTCGTGATGGCAATCCGCGCGCCAATTTCCTTCCCCGCGTGATCGCACTCGTTTCCAGTTCGGCTTCGGAGCGGGCGGCATTCGCGAGAGTTGTCGCGGCGCGTGAGTGGCTCAGCGTCGACTGCGGGTCGGTGCGCGAGCTCGTGCGCCTGCTGAAGAGCAATCCGCCGGCGGTCGTGTTGGTTCGCCATCAATTGGTTGATGGCCATTCCGACGATGTGATTTCCGCGGTGGCGGACGCGGGTCGGGCGGCCTTGACGAGAATTATCGTGGTCATGACGGCCAGCGCCCCGCCGGCCGACGAGGCTCGGCAGGTGATCCTGGGGGCGGATTGCGTGCAGCGCGACCCGGTGCGGATGGGCGTCCTTGCGGAGTATCTGGCGAAATACCATCGCGCGCCGCGGCGTACGCGGGAACCGAAGCGCCGTTCGGAAGACGCCGCCGTGCCCTTGGCGGGTGCGCTCCTGCATCGGGCCAAGCGCATCCTGGTCGCGCGAGGGAAAACGGTGGCGCTCACCCCGCGGGAATTTGCACTGGCGGATCTGCTGGCTGGGACGCGGGAAACGGTGACGTACGATACCATTTACAGCGAGATTCTCGGGCGCCGTTTTTCGGGCGACACGAGCAACATTCGGGTCCTGCTCGCGAAACTTGTCGCGTCGGTCGCCGCGCTCGGCCTTGACCTGCGGCGGCACGTGGAGGTGCTGCCGAAGCTGGGCTACCGGTATCGCCAGACACCGCCGGCCTAGAACGGGCGGTTTCGAAAGCGTCTTGAGGGCCGCGCGCTCGGCGGGATCGGCGACGTTGGCGAGGTGCGGCCACGCGGTGGCAATCGCGGCGTGGCCGGGGCCCCTCGGCGTGGAGGAATTCGAGCGGGCGGCGGAGTTTGACCTCCGGGGTGAGCGGAGCGGTTGATGCGGGTGAATCGCTGCGGCGGTTTCAGTCACTTTTCAGTTGTCGCGCTCGATCTCCACGAGGATCCATCCTTGCAGAAGTTTTCGCCGGATTGGAGGCAGGAAGATTTTGTTGGTAAGAAGATTTTCCAAACCACGGAGGCAGTTCAGACCAGTGGACCTTGCTGCGCGGATGGTCCCTCCCCGGATCATTTCGCCACGGAGGAAGCTGAACGACCGGCTCCACGTCTGGTGAATGGCTACCGCTCCGAGAAATATTCCTACCAGTGAAATCTTCCTGCCTCTATTTCAATAGCTCTCCGCAGCCGCTTGGTCTGGGCGACGACGAACTCGCCCGCCTCTTCTTCGAAAATGACGCGGAAGCGGCCAGGTTTATTCCGGGGCGATGCGCGCTTCGAGGGCCTCGGCCGTCACGAAGCGCCCGGCCGGCACGGCGCCGCCGATGATGAATTGGTGGTTGCCCCAGCCGCGGTCGGTGCCGCTCGCAGCCGGAACGTAAGTTCGGCCGAAGTCGGACGCGGTGAACGTCGCAACCTGGTTCGCGACCCCGAGTTCGGGGGTGGAGTCGTAGAAGGACTTCACTTACGGCGGTTGGAAACCGCCGCTCCGTGGGGTGGTGAGGGCGGTTGAACGCGGTCGCCGTTGGGCGGCGGACGGTAGTCCGCCCTACTGGAACATCTTGTCCTGCGGATTGCCGGCGCTGAGGAGGTAGGCGGCGAGGTCTTTGAGCTCCTCGGGATTCAGGGCGTTGATCAGGCCGGGGGGCATCATCGAAATGGGAAAGTCTTTGCGGGATTTGATTCGCGCGATTTCGACGCGCGTCACCTCGTCGGGGGCGAAGGGGTTGGTCATGATGGAGAGCCGGCCGGCTTCTTCGCCGACGATGCGGCCAATGATGGGATCGCCTTCGGTGAGCGTGAACTGCTCGGTGCCATATTGGTCGCTGATGACTTTCGAGGGCTCGACGATGTTTTCCATGAGGTCCTTGATGCTGTAACGGCTGCCGGCGCCCGTGAGGTCGGGGCCGATTCCGGAGCCCTCGCTCCCGAAGCGGTGGCAGACGATGCAGGCGGTGGCGGCAAACATGGCTTTGCCCTGGGCGAAATTGCGGCCGGTCAGTTGGCCGGAGACAAGCGTGGTGGCTTCCTCCACGGTGTAGGCCCGGCCCGGGCCCTTGGGGCTGACGGCCCCGGCGGCGATGGAATGAATCGGGGCCTTTGATAGCTCGTCGAGTTTGATGCGTTCGGCGGAATCGGTCACATGGGCGAGCGACTCGGTGCGGATGTTGCGAATGAAACCGGTGAAGCTGTTGCCGCCTTTCCAAACGGCCGTGCGCGGAAACCACGAAAAATATTCGCGCCGGAGCGCCGGCGTCCAACCGACGGTCGCGTGGCGGAGGTTGTAGGCGTAGACCATTTGCTGGCGGTCCGAACGACTGGCGGTGACGCTGTTGACGGTGGCGCCGTAGCGGTCGTTGCGGGCGAGGAGGGCCTGACTGGCCTGTTCTTCGGGCGCGGTGCCGGGTCTCTCGGCCACGCGGAGGAGAGGGACCGTCTTGGCGACGACGGTCGGCGAATCGAGAAAGATGAGGAGCGAAACGAGTTCGCGATTCACGAGCGGGTCGGCGTGCGGGAAGAGCGGGTCGAATTGGGCGGCGAGGCGGGCGCAGGTGGCGGCATCCGGTTTTCCCATACGCGTGAAGGCGAGCTGCCAGGCGCGGAGGAGCGGGAGTTGCCGCGCGGCGGGTTGTTTTGCGAAGTCGAGGCGCGACAGCGAATCGATCAGGCGCGGTTGAAGATACTTCGGTCCCACCCGGGCGAGCGCGATGAGGGCCTCGATGGACGCGGTCGGGTCTTTCTCGGCGAGCGCGCGCTCAGCCCAATTTTCCGGAAACTGACGCTCGAGGGCGACGCGGGCGGCGAAGCGCACGAAGCGGTCGGCGTGCGCGAGGTGGGGCCACGCGGTGGCGATCGCCCCGGGGCCGGTGCCCTCGGCGTGGAGGACTTCGAGGGAACGGCGGAGTTGGGCCTCGGGCGTGGGGGCGGCGGGTTTGGCGGGGGCGGTGCTCTCGCCGCCGGTATAGGTCACCCGGTAGAGCGCGGCCTGGGTGCGACGACCGCCGACGGCAAAATACATCGCGCCGTCGTTGGGGTTGACGATGAGGTCCGTGAGCGGAAGGGGTTTTCCGGATACGAATTCCTCTTTCTCGCCGCGGAAGGTGGCGCCGTCAGGCCGGTGATGGATGGCGTAGAGGGTGCCGTAGGTCCAGTCGGCGGCGAAGAGGGCGTGCTGATACCTGGCGGGAAATTTTGCGCCGGTGCCGAACACGGTGCCGGTGGGCGAGCCGGGTCCGAGATCGATGGTAGCAGGGAGACTGTCGGCGTAGTAGTCGGGCCAGCGGCCGGCGCCGGAACGCCAGCCGTAGTCGGCGCCGTCGACGACGTGATTGATGCGCGTGGGCATATACCACGGGGAACCCTGGTCCCACTCCATGTCGGAATCGTAAGTGAAGAGTTCGCCGTTTTGGTCGAAGGAAAGGTCGAACTGATTGCGGAAACCGAGGGCGAAGAGCTCGACGGTTTTCCCCTCGGGATCGGTGCGGCCGATGTAGCCGCCGGGGGCGAATTTATTTTTCGCGTGGCCGCGGGCATCCCACATGCGCGGGAGGAGATGGTCTTCGTCCCAGCGGACCGGGCGGGATTTGTCGAGGCGGGTGGGGAGATCGGTGTGGTTGCCGTTGGCGAAGTAGATCGATTTGCCGTCGGGCGAAAGCGCGAGCGAATGGGGGCCGTGTTCGCCGCTGCCTCGCATCTCGCGCAGGTATTTGAATTCGTCGAATTGATCGTCGCCGTCGGTATCGCGCAGGCGCCAGAGGCCCTGCTTGGCGGGAACTTCGTCGACCATGACGTAGAGGCTGTTGAAGGCGTAGAGCAGGCCGTGGGCGCCGACGGCGGGCGAGGCGGAGCCGTCGGTGCTCTGGGCGCGTTTGGGGGTGGCCCGCGGCCCGCCGCCTGGAGGGGGTGTGACGGCCGGGAGCGTGATGGCGAGTTTCTCGACCTTCGTGCCGGTGGAGGTGCCGAGGGGCGGGAGGGTGAGGCGATAGAGGGCGCCGTATTGGTCGGCGGCCGTGATGCGGCCCTTGGGATCAACGGCGAGGGCGACCCAGGAGCCCTGGTCTTCCTTCGGGACGGTGTAGAGGAGCTCGACCTTGAAGCCGGGGGCGACCTTGAGTTCGGAGGGATCGGTGGCGACGGCGATCGCGGCCATGGCGGTGCGGCTGGATTGGCCGGCGGTGGGGGCGGCTGATTTGGCGTTGCCCCTGGCTTTCTCGTTGGGCGTTTGCGCGGGGAGTGCGGCCGCGGCGAGGCCGAGGAGGAGCAGCGCGCCGAGGCGGGGGAGGCGGTGGTGGAACGGGCGGAAGGATGTCATGGTTTGGGAAAGAGGGAGCAGGAAAAATCGGAGAGGTGGAACGCTAATCTGCGCTGATCTTCGGAGGTGGGAGGGCGTGACCGTTGGGTGCGGGCCTCGCCTAATCGCCGAGGCGCAGCCAAACAACCGCGACCGGCTCTGGTCGTAGCACGGTCATCTGGGCGAAGTCCTCGTTCTTGGTGATGATGACCGCGCCCGTGCGAGCGACGTTGGCGCGGCGCGGAGGCCAGACAAGCCTCGTTTGCCGGCGAGGGTTTCGCGTGGGGCTGATCTGGCGGACACCGAGGCGGGGCCCGGCTTCACGCAAGCCTACGACGTGAAACGGCGCCTCGTCCACGACTCACCTCACCGCGGCCTTGAGTTCGGCGAAGCTCGCGCGGTGTTTTCGAATCGCGGCAACTGCTTCCGCAGCGGCATCACTTACAATGCGGCGCTGAAGCGCTATTTCTGGTGCCAGATTCTCCCGCACAGCACGCATCCGCTCGGCATGCGGTTTCAGGGCGGCTTCGGCATCTATGATTCGCCCGAACCCTGGGGGCCGTGGTCCACGGCGTTCTACACCGAGACGTGGGATGTCGGCCCGGGCGAGAGCAGCAGCCTGCCGACGAAGTGGATGAGCGCCGACGGCAAGACGATGCACCTCGTGTTCTCGGGGGATGATTCGTTCTCGGTGCGGCAGGCGACGATTTCGACTCATGAGAAAAAGTAAGCTCATGAGATGACACGACAAGGTTGCCTTCATCGCGGGAGTCTTACCATGACCATCGTCTTCTGCGTCAGTCACCATTGCGCCGGCCGCTTGCGGATATGGTTTGCTCTGCTGCAAGCGGTGGCTGCCCTGAGTTCGAGTAGCCGAGGCTTTGCTGCGGAGTTCATCCTGATCCGAGGTGGCGAAGTCATAGCCGGCGAACCTGCCTCCCGCGTGGACGATTTCGAGATGCAGGAACGACCCGTGACTAGCGCCGAGTGGAGGGATTTTCTTCACGCCACCAAGTATCCCGCACCGCCGAGTTGGCGAGGAGGGGAAATGCCGCCCGGTTAGGCGCACGACTGAGGGAACACACGGGGCACGTTCAGCGCTCGACCCCAAGCGCCAAAGCCAAGCCCGTTCGGCTGTTTGCTGCCGCGGTAGTTCAGAGCGAGGTGCCGGCTTGACGGACGAAACCCGGTTTTTCATCGCGCGCCCGCACGGCGAATACACTTTCCTCCAATCCTACGGGCGAGCTACCGATGGCTTCGCCCCGGCTCGGTTCGTTTTCGGACGTCGGGGCGTTCGATGCATCCGCCAGACCGCTCGAACGGACCTTTTCGAAAGGCGGAGTGGAACTCCGCACCTTCCGTCGGGTCAGGCTCGCCCGCGTATCGTCTTGCCCACGTGGCAGCCGCGTCATACGTTGGCCGACTTATGGAAACCCTCTCTGTGAAACTCCCCGAACCCCTGGCCAAGTGGCTGATCGCTGAAGCCAACAGCACCCAGCGCTCCCGCTCGGACCTCGTGCGCGAGGCTTTGGAGCTGCGGCGCCAAGGAAATGGGCGAACGTCGAAAAAGCGCATCACGATGGCAGAGGCAATGGCTGATTTGCGCGGCACGGTCTCAGGCCCAACCGACCTTTCGACCAATCCAAAACACTTCGCTGACTTCGGCAAATGAGAGAGGTTGTCCTCCTCGATACGGGGCCGATGGTCGCTTGGTTGTGTGCCACCGATCAATGGCATGAATGGTCGGCGGACCAGTTTGAGAGGCTGGAGCCAGCGTTCATTACGTGCGAGGCGGTGCTCACGGAAGCGTGTTTCCTCTATGCGCGAGCGGGCGGCGATCCGGCGAAAATTGTCGGTAAAGTGCGTCAAGGCTTGCTGGACGCGACGTTCACGCTCGCTTCCGAAGCCGCGGCCATCGAGCTGCTCCTGCAGCGCTACGCCGACAAGCCCATGTCGCTCGCCGATGCATGTCTGGTGCGGCTCTCCGAGGTGCACAAGGACTGCCGCGTCCTCACGCTGGACAAACACTTCAAGCACTACCGACGCTACGGCCGGTCCGTGATCCCGCTCATCAGTCCGTGGTGATGGGGCGGTAGTCGTTCCGATCATTTCAGTGAGTGTTCCGGTGCTCGCTGCTAGCCTTGGAGCGATTCTCTGGTGGTCGCGGTGCCGGGGCCATCCGCCGCTTCCAAAACTCGTTTGGGAAGGTCGGCTGGATTGCCGGGCCTGGGGCGCAGCCGGGTGGACGCAGCCGGCGGTGTCATGTCGCGGATCGCGGATTTGGCATCAGCTTCGAACCGCACCACGCGCCCGCACGCTGGTGTGGGCGATCTGGATTTTGAGTCCGAATGAACTTCCGTCCCAAACGCCACTTCAACTGACCTGCGAAAAACCGCGCTGCAAATCGCGCATGAAACGCAATCCGCCAATGACCGTAAAAGTGGTGAGTCGAAAGATGCCGGCCGCTGTCGCTCGGATGCTACACCAGTTCGCCTCTTCGACTCAGGCACCCGATGCCCGATTCCGCCAACAAGGCCGTGTTCCTCAGCTACGCCTCGCAAGACGCGGAGGCCGCGCGGCGCATCTGCGAAACTCTGCGGGGCGCAGGCATGGAGGTGTGGTTCGACGCCGATGGCGGACTCGAACAAGGCGACGAGTGGGACGCGAAGATCCGGCGCCAAATCAAGGAGTGCGTGCTCTTCCTCCCGCTCATCTCGGCCAACACGCAGGCGCGGCACGAGGGTTACTTTCGCATCGAGTGGGAACTCGCCGCCGAGCGCGCGATGGGCTTCGCGTCTGGCGTACCGTTCATCCTGCCGATCGCGGGTCGCCATCGACGCGACGCGAGAGGCCGATGCGCTTGTGCCGGATCGTTTTCGCAAGGTGCAGTGGACGCGATTGCAGGGCGGCGAAATGCCACCCGATGTGCTCGCCCGCTTCCTGAAGCTCTGGTCGCACCGCACGGGTGCGCTGAAGCATTCTGACGCGTGGGCCGGTGACAAGGACCGGGCACTGCGCGATCTCGCCGGCCTGCTCCGCGAGCCTGGCGTTCATTTGATGCGTCTCGAAAGTGGCGACGACTATCGGACGCGAATAAACGTCCACGAACTGCGCACCTCGTTGGAGTTCTTCCCGCTGCAAGGCGACCCGCGCTTCGAGGCGCTGCTCAACGACCCGAAGAACAACGAGCCGTTGTTCTAGTGTGCCGACCGCAAAGTAGCGTGACAAGTAGCTGCGAGCGCCAGCGAGTGGAGCGCGCCGGTGGTCCACTCGCTGGCGCTCGCAGCTACACGTCGCGAAAGTTATTGGTCGCGCCACTAGCGAGGCTGCGCCTCAGCCCACGGAACTACTGACCACACGCCGGCCATGATTTGCACGCCGTGTGGCCGTTGGTGATGTGAGGAGCGTTGGCAACGATCCGTGGCCGTCGTCAGAATCTTTGCGTGAAGGTGAGGAAGAACGCGCGGGGCTGCACGGGGACGTACTGGAGCATGGTGTCGCGGCCGGTCGCGGGGAGGGACGTGTAGCTCTGGCGGTCGCCGGGGTTCACGCCCCAGCCGCGCCAGGTCATCACGCCTTCGCTGTCGAGGAGGTTGTTGATCGAGAGACCGAGGGAACGGGTGCGGCTGATGGTCCAGCCGGCGTTGAGGTTGAATTGGTTGAAGCGCGGCAGCGTGATCACGTTGGCGATGTTGCCGGCGCGTTCGCCCATGTGGCGCCACGAGAGATTCACGAAGCCGCTGCGCACGCGATAGTCGAGGGTGGTGTTGAGGATGAAGTCGGGGTTGTTGTCGGCATCGCGGCCAGAAAAATCCAGGTAGGTGTCGTCATCGCGACCGTTGGAGCCGGCGACGAAGACCTTCCAGATCGTGTTCTCGGGTTTCTGCCAGGTGAAGACGGAGCGGATGCGGAAGCGGTCGGTCACGCGATACTCGCCTTCGAGCTCGACGCCGAACGTGGTCGTCATGTTGTAAATTGGATCCGGGTAATAAAGCGTGACGCCATCGGCCTCGGTCGCCTGCGGGTTGCTGTTGATGTTGCCGAGACGCGACCAGAACGGTGTGGCGGTGAGCGTGACGCGCGGGGTTTTCCACCGGTAGCCGAGTTCGACCTGTTCGACGGTCTGCGGCTTCGGCCGGAGGTTGTTGAGGCGGAAAACGGAATTGTAGTTGCGGAAGAAAGCGTAGTCGGGGGCCTTCTCGCCGTCGGCGACGCGGACGTAGAAGGAGTTTTCGTTGTTGATGACGAAGTTGGTCGCGGTGGACCACGAGAAGCTGCGGACGTCTTTGTCGAAAAACCACTGCGCGGCGGGATTCGGGACGGTGAAGCGATTGTCGGCCATCGTGAAGGGATTGCCGTCGGCGCCGCCATAGGTGGGATCCCAGTTGCCGCGGGGGTTGAGCGAGCCGGATTGGTTGAAGCCTTTCACGCGGAATTTTTCGCCGCGGAAGCCCCAGTCGATGCCCCAGCGCTGGGAGAGGTCCCACTTGTGACCGAAGAAGTAGGCGAACTGGCGGGAGATGGCGAGGTCGCGCGTGTAGCCGTTGCCGAGGGACGTGAAGCCTTCGGGATTGGTGAGGAGGACAGGCCGGCCATTCCAGCCCTCGACGGCGGCGAGGGCCGCGGCGGGCGTGCCCGCGGGCTGGTTGGCGGCGGTGGCTGGTATCCAGGTGATGGCGACGGGCTGCGGCTGCTCGGTGAGCGGGGCGGCGGTGCGGCCGCCGCTGCTCTGGCGGTCGGAGATGTCGTCGTAGCCGAAGTAGCCGCCGGCGGTGAAGGAGTGGGTGCCCCATTTTTTGGTGATCGAGAGGCGCTCCATGATTTCGTCCATGTGCTCGTTGGCGACGCGGCCGGTGTTGGTCCAGAAGGCGCTCGGCACGATCTGGCCGTTGGGCAGGTTGGCGAAGCGGACGACCTGGCCGGCGTTGACGAGGGCGTTGGCGTTGACGGTGTAGTTGCCGTTGGAGGTGACCTCGGCGAGGACGCTGCCGGTCTGGCGGTCGGCGAAGCGGTAGAGGCCGGCGGGCACGCGGCCGTTCTGGGTGCCGCCGCTGAACTGAATGGCCATGCTGCTGAAGAAATTCGGCCACTCGAGGGAACGCGGAGTGATGCCGGCGGAGGAATTCCAGTCGGCCCAGTTACGGCTGAATTTTAGGTTGTGGTTGAGGGACCAGCCGCCGCCGAAGTCGTGTTTCCACTCGATGCCGGCATAACGCTGGCGGGAGCGGACGGCATCGGCGGTGTCGAAGGTGGCCAACGTGGAATCGGACTCACGCGGATATTGGTGGGAGCTCTTGGGAAAAAGGTTGGTGCTGTAGCGGCTGAGGCCGGGGAATTGCTTCGGGTCCTGCGGATCGCGGGCGAGAAGGTATTCATACCAGTGGTTCCGGTCGTCCATGTATTTGCCGTAGATTTTCACGGAGCCCTGGCCGTAATCCTTGAACAGGTTTCCGCGCACGACAAAGCCGTTGTTCATCGGATAGCCGTCGGCGGGGCGATGGCCCATGGCGTAGCGATAGAAACCGCCGAGGCTGTATACCCAGCCCTTCTGGCCCAGTGGCCCGCCGTAAACCAAGTCGGCGCGATAGTGGGGCTCGCCGCGTCCTTCGAGGCCGAAGCGAGTGCGCACCTCGCCGCCAGCGCGGGCGGGGCCGGTGCGCGAGATGTAGTTGAAGGCGCCGCCGGGGGAATTGGACGACGTGATGGAGGCGCTCCCGCCGCGCACGGCCTCGACGCGCTGGAGCGTGGCGTCGGGGCGGTTGAAGTAGGAGGCGTTGTAATTGCCGAAGGCGATGTTGGTGATCGGCAGGCCGTCCTCCTGCATGGAGACGTAGTATTGGCCGGTGGATCCGTCGGAGCTGTCGGCCGAGATGCCACGCGAGTAAACCATGCCGCGGATTTCGCCGAGGGAGGAGTTGACGAAGACGCCGGCGACCTCGAGCAACATGTCGTCAGCGCTGAGATAAACCTGCTCGGCGAGATACGCCGAGGTCAGCGTGGTGATCGCGGTTGTCGCCTTTTTGGCTTCGGTGGCGTTGAAGACGCCGGTGACGACGAAGTCCTCGAGTTTGACGGCGGAGGACGTCTCGGCTGACGTCGGAGCCTTGGTGGCGGTGACGGACGGGGCGGGCGCGGTCTGGGCGGCGAGCGTAGCGGCGAAGAGTAGGCCGAGGGCGAGCGCAGTTGCGAGGGCGGAGGTGCGCAACGCGGGGGCAGGGGGTGGGGTTTTCACGGGGGCGAGCATTCGCTTTTTTCAGCGGATGCCAAAAGGAAACGCGCGAAGGCGGAATGCGAGCTCCCAAGCATACCCTGCTTTCCGGCGGGGATGAAAGGTCTGTGACTTAGCCCGAGGCTCGGCTCGAACTGGATCGCCGGGGCTACTGCACCTCGACCAAACGCATCCCGGCATCGAGCTGCCGGATGATTTCGGGCCACGCTGCTTCCATTTTGCGAAGGAGGTCAGGCGTGCGGCAGTTGCCGAGGCGCAGCCAAACAACCGCGACCGGCTCTGGTCGTAGCACGGTCATCTGGGCGAAGTCCTCGTCCTTGGTGATGATGACCGTGCCCGTGCGCGCGACGGCGGGCAATTCCCGGCCTTGTGTTTTGCGGGGATGTGCTGAGACTGAAGCCATAATGAAAACCGTCAAAATCATCGTGGAAAAACACGCCGACGGCTACGTCGCCTATCCGGTCGGCGTCGAGGGCGTCGTCGTTGGGCAGGGGGACACGTTTGAAGAGGCGATGCAGGATGTGCGCTCGGCGCTCAAGTTTCATGTAGAGACCTTTGGGCCGCAGGTCTTGGAGCCGGAGACGCCGGCGCTCGACGCCTTCGTGGCCGAGGCCACCATCTGATCGGTGCGCGGCGCATGGCGAAGTTTCCCATCGACGCGCCCAAGGCGAGAGTGTTGAGGGCGCTGAAAGCGCTTGGCTTTGAGTTGGTGCGAGAGCGCGAGCATATCGCCATGGTGCGACAAAATACGGACGGCACCCGGACTCCGCTCACGATGCCGAATCATTCGCAGATCAAAGGCTCGACGCTGCGGCTGATTCTCCGGCAATCGAACATCACGCGCGAAGATTTTCTGTCGGCATACGAGCAGTCGTGACGAGCAGTCATCGCGCCCGGGAGCACTCCTTGTGGGCGGCGAGCAGACCCTCAGGGCCGCCGTGATGGATCCGCTTGTACGCGGTCGTCAATTCATTCGCTATGGGTCCGATACCCCGAAGCTTGCTTCGGCTTGGTTGCAGCCGGCCTCGCTGAGGCCGGACCGGGGTCAACGACCCCGGCTGAACGGTCCGGCTTTCCGAAATGCCCCGGAGCTTGCTCCGGGGATTTTTACCGAGCAGCGCCCGGGCATGGCGGAGGGCGTCGGCCCGCTTCTCGCGGCCGGCGGGATCGTCCGGCGGCGTCAACGCCGAGGCGTGATGTCCACGCGCGAGAACCCAACGCACGCAAAGGTCATGGTCTCCCTTTGCAAAGGCGGCCTCCCGCAGATTCAGAAAGACCGCAGATGGTCGGATGCCGGGGTTCGCATCTGTGGTCTTTCTGAATCTGTGGGAGGTCCTGCAGGTTCCTTTTGTTCCGCCGCTGGATCGAGCTGCTGGGCGGTCCGCTGAAATTGAGCCCAGCGGTGCTGCGGGATGACGCGAACCAAGCGACGGAATCAAGGGTAAGAAGATTTTACTGGCAGGAAAATTTTCTTACCCAAAAAATCTTCCTACCTTTACTCCGGCGATGCGCGATGCGGGCAGCAGTCGGCCGCTTTGGTCAGTCGTCCTTGACGGGTAAGCGCAATGGCCGGCTTTTCAATAACGCAGAACCTTGAGCGGCAGGCCAGCTCGGGTCACCCGCGCGCGGGAACGCAGCGACTGGCGTTGCCGGCGGCGGAACTCGGCGCGCTCCGCGGGTGTGAAAACCCCCGTGCCCTCAAACTCCTTTAGCTGCTCCAGAAGGTCGGGAAAAGTTCCCGCCGGCGGCCGCTCGATCGCACGCTTGATCACGGCGGAGAAGGATTCGTGTTTTGACTGCCGGGCGGATCTGAGCGTGCGGTAAGCCTCGAGATCAACGCTGATGGTCTTTTGCGGCATGCCGGGAACTTGCTAGACGGGTTTCGGCGGTCAAGGCCGGTTTGGCTTTGCGGCAAGGCCGTCGACCGTGACTGACCAGGTGTTCGCAAAAGGTTCCTCTCACCTGCGTTCGAGCGTCGCGAGCTCCTCGTCGATCAGGCGGCGGAGTTCGCGCTCTTCCGAGAGCTGCTTGGCCTCCTCCGTGGATTCATTTTCGCATGGGTCCGATACTCCGAAGTTTACCCGCCGGAGGCGGCGCCAAAGGCGACCAGGGCTTGCCCGCCGGAGGCGGGTGAACTTCGGCTTGGTTGTAGCCGGCCTCGCTGAGGCCGGACCGGGGTCAACGACCCCGGCTACACGGTCCGGCTTTCCGAAATGCCCCGGAGCTTGCTCCGGGGATTTTTACCCTGACTCTACTTTGTTACCCTTACGAAATTATCCAGTGAAAGACTCGGGAATTGGAGGCGGGGTGCCCCCACCCCGCGAGCGCGATTGAAAAACGCAATTCCGCGGGGTGGGGCACCCCGCCTCCATTCAGACATCACAAAGTAGAACTAATGCCCCGGAGCGAAAGACCCGGGGTTTCCTTTTTTCCAAGAACGGCCGGGGCGCGTGATTTCTGATGCACTACCGGGCGGCGGCCTTGAGTTCGGCGAAGCGGGTGCGGAGCTGCGCGAGGCGCGGGGCCTGCGCGGGGTCGGCGGCGAGATTGTGTTCCTCAAGCGGATCGGCGGCGAGGTCGTAGAGTTCCTCGTGTTTGAAATCGGGCCAGTAGATGTACTTCACGTCCTTGCGTACGAGGGCTTCGGAGGACGGGATGAAGTCGATGCTGCGCACAGTGGCGTGCTCATAGAAAAATTCGTCGCGCCACTTCGGCGGCTTCGCGGCGAGGTAGAGCGGCGCGATGTCGCGGCCTTGCATCGTGGTGGGCGCGGGCGTGCTGGTGACGGCGAGGATCGTGGGCGCGAGATCGACGTTGAGGGTGAAGGCGTCGCGCGTCGTGCCGCGTTTCGCGGCGGGCGTGCGCGGGTCGCGAATGATGAGCGGCACGCGGATGCTCTCCTGGTAAGGATACCATTTGTCGGCGAGGCCGTGCTCGGCGTGGAAGTAGCCGTTGTCAGTCGTGAAAATGACGAGGGTTCGATCGAGCACGCCCTGCGCCTTGAGTTCCGCGAGCACGCGGCCGCAGACGGCGTCGGCCTCGGTGGCGAGCCGGTAGTAGTTCTTCATGTATTCCTGGTAGCGCTCGGGGGTGTCGAAACGCCAGGTCCAGCGGTTGCGGCCCTCGTTTTTGGCGTTGGCGATGAACGGAGGGAGGCGGCGGAAATGATCGTCGGTGGCCGTCTTCGGCACGGGCACGGTCACATCGTTGTAGAGCGCCAGGCTCTCGGGCTGAGGGAGATACTGCTTCGGATGCTGGTCCTCGGCGTGCGTGGCGATGAAGGCGAGCGTGAGCACGAAGGGTTTTTCCTTCGGGCGCGTGCGGAGGAACTCCATCGCGTCGTTTTCGTTTTTCTTGGTGACATGGATCTCGGTGCCGTCGGGCTGCTTGATCCAGTGACGCATCGGGGTGATGCGGCCGGCGCCGAAGTCGAACTCGGCGGCCGGAAACGGGCCGTTGTGCCACTTGCCGACGTGGCCGGTGTGGTAGCCGCGCGCGCGGAGGAGGGCGGGGTAGGTCTCGGCCCACGGGGTCTTGATCGCGCCGCCCTGCGCGGCGCTGCCATTGCGCGAGAGCCACTGGCCGGTGAAGAGATTGGCGCGGCTGACCCAGCAGATGGAGGTGGTCACGCAGTTATGCGTGAAGCGCACGCCCTCGCGCGCGAGCTGGTCGAGGTGGGGCGTCTTGACGACGGGGTTGCCGGCGATGCCAAGCGTGTCGTGCCGCCAGTCGTCGGCGTAGAGGATGAGGACGTTGAGCGGGGGCTCGGGTGCCGCAGCGGCTGCGGCTGAGATGGAGAGAAGGAGAGAGAGGGAGAGGGGGAGAAGGGAGCGGAGCATTGGTGCGATGGGTAACCACGAAACACACGAAAGACACGAAAAGGGGAAACAGAAAACTACGGAACCGGCGCCGAGATCGCGGTTGCCAATCGCGAGGGCTTGGGGGCACCGTCCCGCCATGAGCACCGTGCAGGAAGTGCAAGAGGCGATCAAGGGCATGACGGTCGAGGACCGCAACCGGGTGAAGGCGTTTTTGCTGCACCTCTCGCGCGTCGATGATCCGGCGCACAAGGCGGAGATGACGCGGCGGCTGAAGGCGATGGAGAACGGAGGCGGCGTGTCGCAGGAGGAAGTCGAGCGGATGCACGAGGAGCTTTGTCGCAAGGGGCTATGAGCCTCGGCTACCGTTACACGGTGGACGAAGGCGGATGCGAGTTGTTGCACCGGTTGCCGAGGAGAAAACGCGAGCGATTGCTTGTGGTCTTCCGTCACCTCGCGGCGCTTCCTTTCACCCGGGGCGACCATCAAGGCGCGGACGCGCGCGGGTTGCCGCTGGAGGTCGCGCTGTTCGAGGAGAAATTTGTCGTTACGTGGCATGTCGATCATGCCGGAAAGCAAGTGCGTATCGTCGAACTTGAGGGCGTTTGAAACGCCGGGCGGCGGCTTGAAAGGCGCCGATCCGTTGTGGTGGGTAACCGAGCAACGAGGCGCGACCCGCCTTCGCACAAGGCTACGCCGGGGCACGGCGGCTCGTCCACGACTGAGGCGGCCGGGCTCAGAAGCGCCCGTTGATCCGTACCGTGATCGTCGTGCCGGGGTAGTTGAAGTGTTCCATATTGTCGGGCACGCCGCGGTAGCGCTTCTGCGGGACGTTGGTGAGGTTGTCGATGTCGAGGGTGACGTTGAGCGTCGGGCGGAGCTGGTAGCCGAAGCCAAGGTTGATGCGCTTGCGCTCGCGCCACTCTTCTCCGATACGACTTCCACCATGAAACCACGCCCGTTTCTCTCTGCCCTCGTTAGCATGATCGTTGGGTCGGGCACCGCCACCCTCGCCGCCGACGCGCTCTCCGGCACGATCGAGGGCCGGGTCTTCAATACCGGCACCC
>SXSC01000352.1 GCA_005792355.1 Opitutaceae bacterium | reverse complement strand
TGCCACTGGAAGAAAAGTCACCGAAGAAGAGATGGCTGCAATAAACATCACTCCCATGCGTTTTCATGGTGAATGGAACTACATCATCCACCCTGCCGGGTCTCCTTAGTTGTAAAGCTTATTTATTGACGCTTCCTTAGTCCAGGCAATGCTGTTGTTCAGAACGCGAGTGCCACGGGGGGGCCGGTTACCGCCACCGCGAACGATCCTGCCGCAGCGGCCGCCATTCAGTCGGCGGCTCAAATCGCGGTAACTGCCATCGCGCAGACCGTGCAAAGCAACATCGGCGGCCAAGGGAGTCAGGCCGCTGCTCAGCTTGCCACTGTCATGCAGACCGTTGTTGCCAACGTGCCCAACGCAATTGCAGCGGTGACTGCTACCGCCGCCGCGGCCGCTCCCGAGCAGGCTGCTTCCCTCGTGCAGGCGGCCGTAGCTGCCGCTCCCGCGGCTCAAGCCACGGCCATCGCCCAACAGGCCACGCAGGGCGCGACGCAGGGTGTCGTGCAAGCGGCGGCGAATACGGCTTCGGCCGCGGCTTCAGCTGCGGTCATATCTTCGGGAGGCACCGCCGCCGCCGCCGCCGCGGCCGGCACTAGCGCTGCCGCAGCCGTAAGCAGTGCGCCGACGGCTACAGTTACAGCTCAGATTACCGCGATTGCGTCCACGGCCGCCCAGACGGCCACGGCGAAAGCGGGAACCGGAGCGAATGCGGCCGCGATTGCCACCTCGATCGCGCAGTCCGCTTCCGCTGGCGCGACCGCCGGCGTGACTGCCTCCGGCGGCAGCGTGAGCACCGGCACGGCCGCCCAGACGCTCGCCACCGCCGCGGCTTCGGGCGCGGCGACCGGCGCGACGACCGCGGCTCCGGCCCAGTCTCAGGCCATTGCCAACGGCGCGGCTTCGGGCGCCGTGCAAGGTGCCGTCAACGCAGGCGCGAGCGCGGCCAACGTGAGCACGACCACCGTCGGTGCCGGTGCGGCGAGTGGCGCGAGTTCGGTTCCCGCCGCTGCGCCAGTCACGGCGCCGGTCGTGACCGCGCCGGTCACGCCCACGGCACCCACGGCACCGACCACTCCAACCACGCCCGTCAACCCGTTGCTGAACGTCAGCGGATCGAGCTGAGTTTGGCCAAGCGCGATTCGGATTTCCAACCAAGCGCCGGCCAACGCCGGCGCTTTTGTTTTTCCGCCAGGCACGGCGGCCTGGGACCGACCCCCGATGGATCGGCCCCAGCGTGGTAAATCCGGGGGAAACCGGAAACGCTTACGGGGCAGAACGGCGGAGCTGAGCCTTGCCGCACCATGCCCCGTGTTGAACAACTGCGAACCGGCGACCCGCGACCGCTCCGGGAAAAAGACCTCGCGCGCCTTCGTCGGCACGGGCGACCACGTGCTCATCCCGGGTTTTGCGGTGGTGGGGTCGGGCCAGTTGCGACTGCTCATCCGCGCCGTCGGGCCGACGCTGGCCGACTTCGGCGTGGCGGGTCCGTTGGCGGACCCGGTGCTGACCTGTTCAGCGGTCCCCTGCCGATTGCGGCCAACGACAACTGGGGGGACGCGGTCAGCGCGGCTGACCTCGCGGCGGCCGCGCGGCAGACCGGTGGGTTTGTCCTGCCGGGCAACCGTCGCGATGCGGTGCTGCTCGTGGCGCTGCGCGCCGGGAACTACACCGCGAGCGTGGCCGGAGTCGGCGGCGCGACCGGCACGGCGCTGGTCGAGATTTACGTGGTGCCGTGAGCAGTTCCGCGCTCCGGGGGCCGGTCTTGAGCAGCACCAGCGTGTAAGCGGGCTGCGGCTGGACGGACGGCTGCGGCAGGGCGCAACCCAAAACGCAGGCGAGAGCGGGCAGGCTGAATGCGAATGTTGTTCGGCGCGTGGGGTTGCTGGTGGGATTCTGGATCCTGCGGGGGTTGGTTCGAGGGGAGAGTGGGTTGGTCGGAGCGGCAAAGGCAGAACCAGCCGGTTGATTGTTTCAGCAATTGACAACCAATCGGCGCTAAAGGTTTGGTACAGCGAAGCGACGGTTGCGGGACGATGTGTTCCGCAAACGTCCTGCCACCCTCCACCCCGCGCAATGATTCACCGCCCAAGCCACGCGGGCCAGAAGCTCGAAGTCGCCGGTCTGCGGTTCGTGTCGGCGGGCTCCTCGGTGCGCCGCTGAGCATCAAGCGGCGCGGCGCCTTCGTCATCCCCTTTCAATCACCATGTCCATGTCCCCGACAACCACTCCCACCCTCCGTGCCGCTCTCCCGCGCCTGCTGCTCGTCCTCGCGCTGTTGCCACTGTCCCCGGCGTTTGCCGCCAACATCGTCGGCAGCGCGATCAACGCGCAAACCGGCGCCTACCTGGCCGGCGTCGCGATTTCCGTTTCCGGCCAGACCGCCACCGCCGTGAGCGATCGCGACGGCGGTTTTCGCCTGACGGGAATCGCCCCGGGCACCTATGCGCTCGAGGCCTCCTATCTCGGCCAGGAGACGATTCGACGCACCGTCAGCGTCCCGGCCAGCGGCGACGCGCGCGTCGATTTCGAATTTGCCGGCGAGGTGCAGAAACTGGCGAGCTTCGTGGTGGAGGGCTATCGGGATGGCTGGGCGAAAGCCCTCCAGCAAAAGAAGACCGCGAACAACATCGCTGAAATCATCTCCGCCGATTCGGTTGGCAATCTGCCCGATCGCAACGTGGCGGACGCGATCGCCCGGCTGCCCGGGATCGCGTTGATCGCCGACTCGGGCGAGGGCCAGTTTGTGACCATTCGCGGACTCAATCCGAATCTGAACAACATCACGCTGAATGGCGCCACCCTCGCCTCGCCCGGCATCCGCAGCCTCGATGGGCGTGACAGTGTTTCCGGCTCCGTGGTCCCGCTGGATGTCATCGGTTCGGCGAACATCGCGCAGATCGAGGTGACCAAGACGTTGACCCCGGACATGGACGCCTCCGCCATCGGTGGCACGATCAATCTGCGGACGGCCAGCGCCTTTGATCGCAAGGATCGGTTCCTCTACGGCTCTCTGACCGGCGGACATGGCGACCTGGCCGGGAAGGAAATCTTTGAGGGAGACGTCACGTTTGGCGATCGATTTGGCATGGAGCGCAAGGTCGGCGTCGCCCTGACCGCCAACTATTCCCATCGTCCATTCCGGACGGAGGCATTTCAGAGTGTGTGGCAGAATGCCGCGTTTGGGGACCAGAGGTTTGTGCCCCTCGCGATTGAGTTGCTCCCCGAGGACGCCGTGCGCGACCGAATTGGCGTGACGGCAAACGTGGAGTATCGTCCCGCCAGCGGTACCGAATATTACTTCAATGGAGTGTACAATCGCTTCGATGAAGAGAATATCCGGCAGGAGGCCATCACCCGCTCCAACAATGCCATGGGGTCGTTCGGTGGGCCACAGACGGTCGTGTTCAACAACACCCGGGCAGAACACCGGGTCTTCAGGACAGATACCGTGCAGACGCAACGGAACGCGACGGCGGGAGCCAAGCAAACGTGGGGCGATTTTGTTCTGAACGGGGAGGCCACGTTTTCGAATGGCGAGCAGACGAGGCCTCACATGAGGAGCATCCAGTTTCGCAACAATAACATCAGCGCGGCGCCCGGGTTCACCCTCAATTACGCGGGCTTCATTCCGGTGATCAGCCGGGGCACGAGCACCTTTGCGGATGCCACGCGCTTTTCGCCCCTGCGGACCTACGATGAAAGAAGTGTCGAAGTGGAGGAGGACATCACCACGGGCAGACTGGATCTGACCTGGAGCCCGCAGCGTTTCGCCGAGCGGAAGATCACCCTGAAGGCAGGCGGGAAATATTACCGGAACGAGCGCAGCGTGGCGGTCGATGCGAAGATCTATTCGGGCAGCTTCAACATGGCCGACACCGGAGCGGTGGTCCCCGGGCAGAATGTCATGGGCTACAGCACCGAAATCGATCTCGATTATGACAAGGCGCTGGCGTTCGTGGAGTCGCGCCGCAATTCCCTGGTCCTCGATCAGGGCGCGTCCCTCAGCACCTCGGCGGCGAACACGTTCAACGTGGGTCAGGATATCTATGCCGGATACGCGATGGCTTCCGCGCAACTGGGAAAACTCTCCGTGCTTGGGGGCGTGCGCGTTGAAGCCACCTCGGCCTCCATCCGGGCGCTCGAGTATCGGAGTGTGGGAACGGCGGTGGGGAGCATTCTGTCCAACAACGCCGACTTCGAATATACCAACACCCTGCCGAACCTGCAGGCCCGTTTCGAAATCCGGGAGAACCTCCTGTTGCGCGCTGCCGTCACGTCGGCCATTCGCCGTCCGGAATACGAGTTCGCCGCGCCGTCGTCGCGTCTGCAGCTGAACGCTTTCTCCGGCGGCGGCGCCGCCAACATCGTGGACCCCGTCAACTTCCCCAACGTGGGGGCGCTGACGATCGGGAATCCGAACCTGAAGCCCTACGAAGCCATGAATTACGATCTGGCTTTGGAGTATTATCTAAAGTCCGGCGGCATTCTCTCCGCCGCCGTCTTCCATAAGACCATTGAGAACCCCATCTATCAGACGATCGATCTCAGGCAGAACTTTGTTTTCAATCAGATCGGCTTCCAGGACCTTCAGATCAGCAGCTACCAGAACGGCAAGGACGGAAAGGTCAATGGCCTGGAACTCGCCCTGCAAGTGCCGCTGAAGTTCCTGCCGGCGCCCTTCGATGGCTTTGGCATCGACGGCAACATCACACTCGTCTCCTCCTCGGTCGAAGTTTTTTCGCGCCCAGGGGTGAAGCTGCGGTTGTTCGAGCAGCCCGATCGGACCGTGAGCGGCGCGCTTTATTATCAGAAAGGGCGGGTCAGCGCCCGCGTCGCGTACACCTACCAGACGGAAAGCCTGCGGCAGATCGGCACGGATGCGCTGCGTGATTTCTGGCGCGCCGACCATTATCAGACCGATGCGCAGGCGAGCTTCAGGCTGTCGGAAAAATTCACCCTGTTCGCCAACGTGCAGAACATCACCGACCAGCCGCAGGATACCTACCAAGGTCTGCCCGAGCGGTTGCGGTTCCGACGGATGTTCGGATGGAACGCCCGATTCGGCGTCCGTTTCCGGCTCTGAGCGCGCCATGCCGACCGGCCCCGGACCACGAACCGCGCACCGCATCCGCGCCGCAAGATTCCCCTCCGCCTGCGCGGCGCTGCTCGCGTGCGCCGTCGCGCCGGCCACGCTCGCCCAGCGCTACGAGCAGGATCAGTTCGCCCCGCCCGAGGCGTATCTGCCCGGCGACGCGTTGCCCTATTTCGGCAGCGAGAATCCGTGGGACCGCCGGTTCTTTGTCAGCGAGAAACCGCCGCGGGTCGGCCAGCCGCAGTTCCTCCACCTCAGCGAAGGCCGCGTGGCCGAGGCCATCGCACTCTGCCGGGAACGGCTCGCCGCCGATCCGCTCGAGTGGGAGTCGCACTTCATCCTCGCGCTGGCGCACGGCGCGCGGGGCGAGACGGCCGCGATGGACCAGGCGCTCGAAACCGCGCTCGCGCTTGGCCTGCCACCGGAGCGCGTGCTGCTGCCCCTCGGCAAATTGACCGAACCGCTCGCACGGGGCGCCGTGTATCGCCGCCTCCGCGCCGCGTCGGCCGGCCTGTTGCACGGGCCGATGCTCGGCGCGGTCACGCCCACCGGCGCGCGTTTTTGGGTGCGCACACTCGGCGAGGCCGCGGTCGAAGTGCGCGTGAGCGCGCGCGGGGATTTCACCCGCCCCGACGCCACGGCCGCCGGCCGCACGCGCGCCGCCGCTGATCACACCGCCGTGATCGAGGTGCGGGGGCTCCGGCCCGGCACGCGCTACCGCTACAGCCTCGCCCTTGAGGGTCGCACGGCCCCGCGCCCGATCGAGTGGGAGTTCACCACCTTTCCCGCCGAGTCCGCCGCGACGCCCGTGCGCCTCGCCTTCGGTGGCTGCGCCCGCTACTGGCCCGACCATGAACGGGTGTGGGACACCATCCGCCTGCGCCGGCCCGACGCCTTTCTGATTCTCGGCGACAACGTCTACCTTGATCTGCCCGAGCGCACCGGGCCGTTTCACGACTACACCTACTACCAGCGCCAGTCGCGGCCGGAGTTTCGCCGCCTGACCGCCGCCGTTCCCACTTACGCCATCTGGGACGACCACGATGCGGGCATCGACGACATTTTTCTTGGGCCGTTCACCGACAAACCCGCCTGGAAGGTCGATCACCTCGCGCTCTTCCGCCGCAACTGGAACAACCCGGCCTATGGGGCCGCTCCGGATCGCCCCGGCGTGTGGCATTCGTTTCGGGCCGGACCCGTCGAATCCTTCCTGCTCGACGGCCGGTATTATCGGGAGAACTTCCTCAAGCCCGGCGCCTCCATGCTTGGCCCGGTGCAGAAGGCATGGCTGCTCGACGCGCTGCGAAACTCCACCGCGCCATTCAAGCTCCTCGTCTCGCCCGTCGCCTGGGCCGACGACGCCAAGGTGGACACGGGCCCGACCGGCGAAAAACTCTACACGCGCGACACGTGGCATGGCTACCGCGCCGAGCGCGAGGAAATCTTCGATTTCATCGCGAAGGAAAAAATTTCCGGCGTCATCCTGATCTCGAGCGATCGCCATCGCAACGACGTGCGGCTCCACCGCCGCGCCCGCGGCTACCCCCTGCTCGAAATCGAGAGTGGCTGGCTCACCAACTCCATCGGCACCGGCCGGTCCGGCGAGACCCTTTTCGAGTATCTGAAGGGCCCCGCCTTCGGCTTCCTCACCGCCACCCCCGGTCCCGACCCGACCGCGGCCATCGAGATCGTCACGATCACCGGCGAGAGCGTCTTTCGCCGCGAACTGAAGGCCTCGGAGCTGCGCGTTCCATGACTTCCGCCCTGCCGCGATTTCTCTCCCTTGGCTGTTTCCTTGCCGCGGCCGGCCTGGCGCGCGCCACTGACGCCGCGCCCAACATCATCTTCCTCCTCGCCGACGATCTCGGCTACGCGGACCTCGGTTCCTTTGGCGGGAAACACATCCGCACGCCGCACCTCGACCGCCTGGCGCAACAAGGCACACGCTTCACCCACTGCTACGCCGGTTCGCCCGTCTGCGCCCCGTCGCGCGGCGTGCTCATGACCGGCCTGCATACGGGCCACGGCCGCATTCGCGACAACATGCCCCGCGTTGGCGGCGAGCTTGAGCCCTACGACGGCGGCCGCGAAAAAGGCATCCGCCTCTCCCTCGCCGCGGACGATCGCACGGTCGCGCAACTGCTGAAATCCGCCGGCTACGCCACCGGGATCACGGGCAAGTGGGGCTTGGGTGAGGCCGGGTCCGCCGGCACTCCGCGGCGCAAAGGCTTCGACGAATGGCTCGGCTATCTCAACCAGAACCACGCCGCCTACTACTACACCGGCTATCTCGACCAAGACGACGGCACCCGCCCCATCCCCGAAAATGCCGGCGGCCGGACCCAGATCTACAGCAACGATCTCTTCGCCGATTTCGCCGTCGATTTTGTCCAGCGCCACCGCGCCCGCCCGTTCTTCCTCTACCTGCCGTTCACGATTCCGCACAATCGCATGGAGGTTCCGGACGTCGGCGACTACGCGCGCGAAGCCTGGCCGGACGACGCCAAGATCTACGCCGCCATGGTCACCCGCCTCGACGGTTACGTCGGCCGGCTCATGGCCGAGCTAGACCGTCTCGATCTCGCGCGCCGCACGATCGTGTTTTTCACGTCCGACAACGGCGTGCTCCAGGGCCGGCGGGCCGCGGTGCTCGGCTCCGCCGGGGCGCTGCGCGGCTTCAAGTCCAGCGTTTACGAGGGCGGCCTGCGCGTGCCGATGATCGTGCGTTGGCCGGATCGCGTGCCCGCGGGCCGCGTGAGCCCGGAACCGTGGATGTTTGTCGATTTCCTCCCCACCGCCGCCGCCCTGGCCGGAGCCGCGGTACCGCCCGGACTCGACGGCCGCAGCGTCCTGCCGCTGCTCCTCGGCGCGCGCGCGGCACCGGGTGAACGCGAGTATTACTGGGAGTTGCCGCAGAAACGCCTGCATCAGGCGGTGCGCGTCGGCCGCTGGAAGGGCGTGCGCCTCGGCCTCGATCAGCCGATCGAGCTCTACGATTTGTCGCGCGACGAATCGGAGCGGCACGATGTCGCCGCCCAAAACCCCGCAGTCGTGGCGCGACTCAAACGCATCCTCGACGGGGCACGGACGCCGTCGCCGCACTGGCCGGCAAACTGACCGCCGCGCCGCCGCCCCGTTTTTCCTCCATGCAAACTTCACTCCTCCCTCCGCTGCTCGGCTGCCTTGCGCTCGCGAGTCCGCTGCTCGCAGCCGACGCCGCCGCGCTCGCCAACTCCCCGCTGGCCAAGGAACCCGTCATCTACACCGGCACGCTCCAGCCCGAGAAGCACCTCTACGACGGCGGCCTGCCCCATGCGGTCGGCGTGCACAGCCTCCAGGTGTTCCGCGCCAACCGCACCCATCCCCCCGGCGGCGGCCTGCTCGGCTACACGTATAATCACCAGCCCTACCTCGCCTACTGGCGCGGCCGGTTCTACCTCCAGTTTCTCAGCGCGCTGGCGCAGGAGCACGAGCCGCCCAGCAACACGTCCCTCCTGGTCTCGGACGACGGCTACACGTGGTCGCCGCCCCGCATCGCCTTTCCCGATTACCAGCTCCCCGCGATCCAGCGCGACGGCCTCAACCTCCCCGCCGGCACCTTTGCCGTGATGCACCAGCGCATGGGCTTCTACGTCGCGCCCAACGGCCGGCTGCTCACGCTCGGTTTCTACGGCTTCTGCGAAACCCCGCAGCATTCGCCCAACGCCGGCAACGGCCTCGGCCGCGTCGTCCGCGAAGTCCACGCCGACGGCTCCTTCGGCCCGATCCACTTCATCCGCTACAACCGTCACGCCGGTTTCGATGAGCGGAACACGTCCTTCCCCTTTTACGCCACCAGCCAGGACCAGGGCTATCTCGATGCGTGCAATGCCCTGCTCGCCGACAAACTCTACACGCTCCAATGGTGGGAGGAGGACCGCGCCCGCGACGGCTTCTACACCATCGTGCCCGACGAGGTGGCCGGCGCGGCCCGCTTCGACGCCAAGATCGTCACTTCGCAGGGGGCCGGCAAGGCGCTCGCGTGGTTCACGCGTCCTGACGGCATCGTCGTCGGCCTCTGGAAAAACCAGTACACCGCCCTCACCGCCGACCGCGGGCAGACGTGGACGCCCATCGTGCGAAACACCACGCTGCGCACCACCGGCGCCAAGACCTGGGGCCAGCGCACGGACGACGGCCGCTTCGTCATCGTCCACGCCCACTCCGCGACGATGGTGAACCGTTTCCCCATGGTCGCGATCACCGGCGACGACGGCCATCGCTTCGATGGCCTGTATTGCCTCCAGGGCGAGGTGCCGCCGCGCCGTTACCGCGGCCAATACAAGATGGTCGGCCCGCAGTATTTTCGCGGCATCACCGAGGGTAACGGCAACCCGCCCGGCGATCACCTCTGGATGGTGTATTCCATGCACAAGGAGGACATTTGGATCACGCGCACCGCCACCCCAATCACCGGCCGCGAGACCGCGCCGGTCGCGGAGGACTTCGAAGCGACCAAGACCGCGGCCGATCTCGCGCGGTGGAATCTCCACGTGCCGCAGTGGACCCGGCTCCACCCGGTCGCCGAACCGGGCGCGTCGAACCGGGTCCTCGAGCTGCGCGACGAGGATCCCTACGACCATGTCATCGCCGAACGCGTCTTCCCCTCGGCGGCGCGCGTGCAGATCAATTTTCGCGTGCAGGCCCGGCAGGTCGCACACAGCACGGGTCTCGAAATCGAGGTGCAAAGCCAGCGCCATCAGCGGCCCATGCGCCTGCGGCTCAACCAAGCCTGGCTCTCCTACGACCACGGGCGCCGCGCGCACCCCGAGCAGGTCCGGATCGAACTGCAACGCTGGCTGGAAATCGAACTCGCGTTGGATTGCGCGACCCAGACCTACGCGCTCAAGGTCAACGGCCGGGTGGCCAAGGCCGACCTTCCCTTCACCGAGAAGACCGAGGCGCTGGAGCGCATCGTGTTTCGCACGGGCCCGTTCCGCGGCCTCGTACCGCCGCACCTCAACGACGGCGGCGAACGTCCCGGCGGCATGGACGCCGAGGATCTCCCGGGCGGCGACGCACGTGTCGCCCCCACGGTGTTCTGGATCGATGATCTCCGCACGCGCTGAGCCGGCGCTTCCCCGCCTGTTGATCCCTCCCGCGCCCCGGCATTGCCTCCCGGCCGTTCTTCGCTTCTCTCTTTCTCCCCTCGATGAAGTCCCCTCTGCTCCTCCTCGCCGCCGCCTCGCTCCTCGCCTCCGCGCTCACCGCCGCCGAACCGCGTTGGAACATCCTCCATATCATCTCCGACGACCTGCGCAACGCCCTCGGGTGCTACGGCAACCCCGTCGTCAAGTCGCCCAACATCGATCGCCTCGCCGCCCGCGGCGTGCGCTTTGACCGCGCCTACTGCAACTACCCGGTTTGCAATCCTTCCCGCGCGTCTTTCATGAGCGGGCTGCGATCCGAGACGATCGGCGTCCTCGACAACGTCACACCCACGCGCACCCACCAGCGCGACCACGTCTTCCTGCCTGAGCTTTTCCGCCAGAAGGGCTATCGCACCATCAAGGTCGGGAAGATCTACCATACCGGCGATGCCTTCGAGGACCCCCGTTCGTGGGACACCGACATCCGCGAAAACGAGACCGCCAAGAGTCCGCCCGAAAAACAGATCCTCCGGCGCCAGGGCCCCGACGGCATCGTGCTCCGGGCGAAGGACGAGGACACGTGGGAGGGCTTTGTCGCCCGCCGCGCCGTTGCCCTGATGGAGGAGGCCACGAAGGGGGACAAACCGTTCTACGTCGCGGCCGGCTTCCGCATGCCGCATCGCCCGTACATCGCGCCCGAAAAATATTTCGCCCTTTACAACCCGGACGAACTCGCGCCCCGCCCCGGTCCCGCCGGCCACCCGGACAAACTCCCGAAGCTCGCCCTCACCTATCAGGTTGGGGGAAAAAAATTCCCCACCACGCGCCCCGGCGACACCCTCGCCGCCTACTACGCCGCGATCAGCTACATGGATGCGCAGGTCGGGGTCATCCTCGCCGCCCTCGATCGCCTCAAGCTCTGGGATCGCACCATCGTCGTCTTCCACAGTGACCACGGCTACCACCTTGGCGAACACGGAGGCCTCTGGCACAAGATGACGCTCTTTGAGGAGACCACCCGCGTTCCCCTGATCGTCGCCGTGCCCGGGAAGAAATCCGGCGCCTCGCTCCGCCTCGTCGAAGCCGTCGATCTTTATCCGACTCTCGCCGGGCTGTGCGGGCTCTCCGCCCCGAAAAATCTCGAGGGCACGAGCTTCGCCCCGCTCCTCGACGATCCCGCCCGTTCCTGGAAACGCGCCGTGTTCACCGTGGTCTCGCGCGCCGGCGGGGCCGACCCCAACGTGAGCGGCCCGTCCCAGCTCGGGCGCGCCGTCTTCGACGGGCGCTGGCGTTACGCGATCTGGCCCGATGGCGCCGCCCAGCTCCACGATCACCATCACGATCCTTTCGAATACGAAAACCTCGTCTCCGATCCCAACGCCCGCTCCCACCTCGAACGGATGCAGCAGATGCTCGCCGCCGGCTGGAAGGCCGCGCTGCCTCCGGTTCCGTAGGAGTTCCGCCAACGGCGCCCGTCACCGAACGACAAAGTACGGGTGGAGTTCAGACGAGCCGATGGCGCTGGGGTTCTATCACAGCCTCGCGCTAATCGACAATTTCGCGAACGGGCTCGGGGGCATCGAAATTGATTTCTCGCAGTGAACCCTCGCCCTTCGCTTGGCCACCCCGAGGCAAGCTTGCTCGCCGGAGGCGGCGCCAAAGGCGAACAGGGTTTATCCGCCTTTGGCGGGCTGCGGGGAACGGCCCCGCCAATTGCGATTCAATGTCTCGATCGAGACATTGAATCGCACGCAGTGGCATTGGTGGGAAACTGGATTTTCAGGGGGATCGAATCCGGGAGGGGTTTAGCAGGCTCACCGCGGCTCTTCCCCTCCGCTTCCTTCGCCCCATGCTTTTCGGAAACCCGTCACTTGGCCTGGTTGCAGCTTAGCCCGGACTTTTCACACTCTTCTCTCCTGCGCCGCCACAGCCTGGTCAGGGATCTTGGCCGTGCTCTCAACCGTCTGGAGCGTCCGGGCTATTGGCAAAACCGCTGCGGTTTTGCCTTTTAGCCCGCATGAACTCGAAGGCAGCGCCGAAGGGTGATCGCGGCGGAAGCGGGACATGATTGAAAGGCAGTTTGAATGTGAAAAATGCGGGCTGGCGGCATTCAAAATGTTTTCTTGAGACTCAGCCAGTAGGTCGCCAACCGCAGATCTCCGAAGGCGCCGACGAAATTTCCAGTAGTGGAACTTTGCGCGGCCCAGTTCGGCACCCGGTCGAGGACATTCTTAATCCCGAACTGGAGTTCCGTATTCGCCAGCCAACTTCGCCAACTGCGCTGGGACGCGGTGGGCGCACGAAAACGATAACCGGCAAAAACGTCATGATAAGCCTGCCAGCCGATGGTCGGCGCGCCCTGGGCCACGATCCAGGCCGTCTGCCCGGAATGCGGCGGGCCGGACACCTTGTAGGAATGGTAGTAGGTCGTCGACCATCCGGCCGTCCAGCGCTGGAACTCCCACGACAGCGAGCCATTGGCCCGGTACTTGAGACCGCCGAAGCCGATGTTCAGGCCCACATAGTCCAAAGGGGCGATGGTCCGGCTGATCTGGTTGATGGCATGATTCAGCTTGGTGCCGAGCACGGTCACATTGAAGGTACCATAGCGCGAGGTCGGCCGGCGATAGGCCACCGCGAGATCGACGGCTTCGATTTTCGATCGATAGAGGTTCAGGGAGCTGGTCTCAACCGTGGCGATGGCACCGACCAGCCCCGCACTTCCGGGAGCGCGGACGACCCGATCGGGAAATTCGGTCTCGTTGTCCACGATGATCTGGGCGCTCAACGAGCTGATGTTGTTTTCCTTCTCGATGCGGGTGAAGTCGAGCGAGACGCGCAACCCCGGCACCCGGCGCGGCGTCAGCACGATGCCGCCCGACCAGTTGTCGGACGTCTCCGGTTTCACGCCGGGATTTCCACCGGAGAGAGTATACACCAAGGTCGGCGCATTGGCCCGGCGCGGATCCAAGATCGTGGTATTTGGCGTATCGGACAAACGCGGTGCCTGGAGCGCGGAGGAGGAGGGGGGTTGAAAGGCGGTAGCATACGAGACCCGCAGCATCGCATCCGCCGATGGCTTGTAGCGGAAGCCGACGGTGGGGTTGGTCGAATCATATTTCGCGGTGGAGCGCACCAGGACCGGCGCCGTCGGCGTCGTGCTGGTCAGGGAGTAGGAGGATCCGCCGGCGGCAGTCCGCACGGTGTTGACCGAGTAGTTTTCATTCCGACCCGCCAATTGGAACTCAAGCAGGGAAAGGCCCGGGCGATAATTGGCGGCGCCCACGATCGGCACGATAATTTCCGCGTAAGCGCTGGTCGTCCCCTGGCTGCGGGCCATGTTGACGCCGAGGCTGTTTGTCGCCGGGCTGTTGGGAACGACGGTCGAACTATAGATCTCGGGGGTGTAGGCCTTGCGCTGGTTCACTGTGGCCGCCACGGTTACATCGCCGCCGGGCAACGAATACACCGGCCCGAAGCTGCGCAGGGACGCGTCCTTCAAGGCCGACTTCGTGTTGGTCTGCGAATAGGACCGGTAGGGGGTGAAGTCGACTGGGTACGCGAGGGTATCGCGAAACAAGTCGACGGTGCCGCTGGCCAGCGCCGCGGTGAGCAGTGGAGTGCCGAAGCCGTTATAGTCCGAGCGGGTTTGCGTCCAGGCATAGTCACCCTGGACCTGCCAGTGGCGGGGCAGCTTTAGATTGAATCCTCCGGCGAGGCGGCGGGAGAGGATGCGATTGTACCGATTCACGGTGGTCGCGTCGGGATAGTTCACCGACACTGCCTGATTGAACGGATTGGCGGGGGAAGTGGCCGGCACCGTGGCCGAGAAAGCCAGGTTCATGACATCGGTCGTATAATTGTCCTGGTAGGAGCCATCGAGGAACACCTCCAGCCGGTCGGTCATTTTCCGGCGGGCGCTGGCGACGAACGCGGTCGTCTCGGGGGTCGCGCCGAGCGGCGTCTTCGTTCCGACGTAGTTCTGGGCCGTAGGCGGAAACACCCGGTTGAAACTGCCGGCATTTGCGACCAGACCGCCCGTGCCATCGAGCGCCACGCCCCGATGGCCCGCCGGGATTTGCGTGAAGCGGGAATTGAGCGCGACCCCGCCGTTCTTCAAGGTCAGGTTCGCCGCGGAAGAATAGATATTGGGCGTGGCGCCCAGCGGAGGCAGGTTGAGTGGGTAGAGCGGACTGTTCGCGATGACCCGATCATAGGCATTCCGGATCGGCCCGAACCGATCCTGGACCAGCAGGCTGTGGCCGTTGGTGTACGACCCGGAGAGCAACAGGTGCGTCTTGCCGCCCTCCAACGCGACTCCCACGGTGACCTCGACCCGGCGCCGGGCGGAGTCGGTGTCGAAGGAGTTGTTGTAGGTCGTCTTGATTTCCGTCCCCACGTAGTTGCGCTTGAGGATGACGTTGATCACCCCGCCCACGGCCCCGCCACCATAGATGCCCGAGGCTGACGACGGCAGCACTTCAATCCGATCGATCGCGGAAAGAGGGATTCCGTTCAGGTCGGCCTGGGTGGGATCCCCACCGGCGCTGCCCATCACGCCCGGCAGCCGGCGGCCGTTCACGAGGATCAGGGTCTGATCCACGCCCAGTCCCCTTAAGTTGAGCGTGCTGGCCGAACGGACCTGGCTCGCGACCGAGGCGGCCGAAAGATTCGAATAGATTTGGGAACCCGTGTGCATCGGCAGCCGGCTCGCGACAAACTCCTCGAGGTTGTTCGCGCCCGACGTCTCGATCGCGGCGGAATTGAAAATATAATAGGCCTTCACGTCGTCGACCGTCCGCGGGAGATCGACGCTGGCCGTCGAGAAGGGCTCGGGCTTTTTGTCCTCGACGACAAATTTCTCCAGGGTCGTGACCTCCGGCCTGCCCGGGGGCGCCGCCCCGGCGGGCGGGCCCGACGGCGACTGGGCAAATCCAATTGTCGTCGATAGGATGATACAAAGACCAAACCAGATGGTCGGACCGGCATCGGTGCGCCCGGCTGTGGGGAGGTGCATGAAAAGGATTAGCGGACGACGGACAAGCATGGGACATTTGCCGTGCCCGCTTGAACAAGGGCAAGGGTGGTTCCGGCGTCAACGATTCCCGGGCAGCGCACCCGGCCTCCCCCGGTCAGTGGTGAACACGGAGGCCGCTGGCACAAGATGACGCTCTTCGACGATCCCACCCGTGCCTGGAAACGCGCCGGGTTCACCGTGGTCACGCGCACCGGCGCCGATTCATTTTTGGTCGCATCGACCTGGCCGGCTCTTCCGTGACCACTTCGGTAAACCGCATGAATCTCGGCTCGTCGATCCGCTTGAACCCTGTCTGCGCCATTCTCGGCGGCGGCACTTTTCTCCGCGCGGCCGAGGTGCGGACGTTTGAGCGGATGCAGCCCTTGGAAACCAAGGGGGAGACTTCGGCCGGGGTGAGTCTCGGCAACGTCGATCGCGATGGTGACCTCGACATCGTGCTCGTTATCGGACGGCCGGCACGTGTGGGTGTCCCGCATGGTCGACCCGCGATGTCACGGCGGATTTGGATGGAGACGGGAAAATCGATTTGGTCGTGGGCCGGCAGGAGGCGCGCGGGTCGATCTTCTTCAATCAGGGCGACGCGAAGAAGTTTCAGTTTGAGGAAGCGGCCTGGGGCGACGGGGCGGGCACGGTCTACGGTCCGGTGGTGGCAGCAGCACCCTCCGAGATCGGCTAAGGCCAATTGTCCGGAAAGCAGGATTTCATTGTTTCGCCCTGGCTTTCTTCTTGGCGGCTTTTTCGGTGCGATCCCCCGGTTGGTCCATGCCGGGGGGGACGACGTAGCCGGTCGCTTTGATTTGCGCGTCGAGTTCGGCGGTGAGTTGAGCGCGCCGGATGGGATCAGCGGCGAGATTTTTCGTTTCGTAGGAGTCGATCGCGAGGTCAAAGACCTCGGTCCATTCGGGATTGCCGGGATATTGGACCAGTTTTGCGCTGGCGGTGCGGACACCGAGGACTGTCGGCACGCTGAAGTTGTTTTCGTAAAAATATTCCGCAAGGAACGACTGGCGCCACGCGGGTTTCTTTCCGGTGAGCAGCGGCACCCAGCTCATGCCTTGCATCGTGCGCGGCACGGGGACGCCACCGAGTTCGAGCAGCGTCGGCGCGAGGTCGATGTTCAGCACCATTTCATCCATGGTTTTGCCCTGCGGGAAGAGGCGCGGGTAGCGGACGAGCAGCGGGATGCGGAGCGATTCTTCGTAGAGGGAGCGCTTGTCGCCGAGGCCGTGTTCGCCGAGGTAATAGCCGTTGTCGCTGGCGTAAACGACGACGGTGTCGTCGGTCAGCGCAAGGTCGTCGAGGGTCTTGAGCAAACGGCCGAGGTTTTCGTCGCATCCGGCGATGTGCCGAAAATAGTCCAGATGGGCTTCGATCACTTCGGGGCCCGTCGCGGCCTTGCCTCCGCCGGAAGCGGCCGGGCGGTAGATGGCCTGGCTCGCGAGATTTGGCACGGGGCGGCTCGCTTCGCCGGCATACTTGTGGCGGAGGCGCTCCGGGAGATTCCCGCCGCCGCGCGGACCGTGCGGGGATTTGAAGCCCACCACCATGGAGAAAGGGTGCGCGCGGTTTTGTTTGGCGAAGTCGATGGCGAAGTCGGTCACCACATCGTCGATCCAGCCCTGCGTCGGGGTGGAGACGCCATTGATCTCGACGGGGCAGTCGAAATATTTGCCCTGGCCGATGAAGCTCGCGGAGTAATCGAAGCCGGGACGCTGGCCGCTCTGGCTGCCGTGGTGCCACTTGCCGAAGTAGGCGGTCTTGTAGCCGGCGGTACGCAGGAGGCTTCCGTGGGTGATGCTTTCGATCGGAAAGGGCGTGTGATTGTTGGCGATGCCGTTGGCGTGATTGTAGCGACCCGTCAGGTAGGCCGCGCGACTGGGAGAGCACAGCGAGAGCGTGACGAACGCGTTGCGAAACCGGACGCCCTCGGCGGCGAGCCGGTCCATGTGCGGCGACTGAAACCAAGGGAAGCGCGCGCGTTCACCCTGCTCACGTTGGACGACGCCCATCGCATCCCAGCGCTGGTCGTCAGCGTAGATGAAGAGGAAATTGGGCTGGCGGACCGGGCCAGTCGCGGCGTCGAGGTGAGCGACAAGCACGAGGAGCGTGCAGATGAGAACGGAGGAGCGGGAGCGAGTTTTCATGGAAGGTGGCTCAAAGTTTGGGACCGGCAGAAGCCGAGAGGGCGGTCGCCAGTTGGCGACTCAAATCGCGGACGAGGTCGGGCTGAGTGGAAGCGAGGTTGCGATTCTCCTCGGGGTCGGCCGCGTGGTCGTAGAGTTCGACGGCACCGTCGCTCCAACGGGTGAAGCGCCAGCGATCGGTGCGGATGGAATCTCCGCGGGCGGTGCCCCGCGTGACGAGGGTGAAGGCGGCGGGCTTGCCGGGTGAGGTGGGGTCGCGCAGGAGGGCGCGCAGGCTTTGGCCGGCGAGGTTGGGCGACGGCCGGAGACCGCAGAGATCGGCGACCGTCGGGTAAAGATCGACGAACTCGACGAGTCCGCGGGCGACCCCGGGTTTCACGCCGGGCGCCGCGAGGAGGAACGGCGCGCGGCAGCTGCGCTCGAACAGGGTGTTCTTGTTCCACCACTCACGCTCGCCCAAGTGATAGCCGTGGTCACCGAGGAAGATGACGATGGTGTTCTCCCAGAGTTGGAGCCGGTCGAGGGTGGCGAGTACGCGACCGACCTGGGCGTCCAGGTAGGAAGTGCACGCGTAGTAGGCGCGGAGAAATTCGTGGCGCTCGCGGTCCGTGAACTGGCCGAAGGCGGTGCCCAAGGTGCTGAAGCCGACCGCGAGGGGTGGGGCGGACGTCTGGCCGGAAGGCGGACGGTGGAGGGCGAGCGAGCCGTCCGGATACAAATCGAAATATTTCTTCGGCGCGACGAAGGGATCGTGGGGCTTCATGAAGCCGGCCCCGATGACCCACGGACGGGCGCCGAGTTTTTCGATTTCGGCGCTGACGGCGCGCGCGATCTGGCCGTCGGGTTGATCGTCGTCGCCGCCGTCCATGGCGCCCCAGTGGCACCAGGCCAATTTCCCCTGCGAGAGATCACGGCCGGCGAGTTTCTTTCGGCCGGCGGGTGTTGCTTCGAAGGACCGGGCGGTGTGCCACGAACGCGGCAGGTCCATCCACTTGGCGCGAAGCGCCTCATCACGGCCGCCGCCGAGATGGAATATTTTTCCGAATGCCGCCGCGAGGCGCCCGTCCTCTTTCAGGAGCTGGGGCAGCGTGACGATGTCGGGCAGGCGGTCACGGAAGTGGGTGCGGTTGTCGGTGACGCCGGTCTGGTCGGGGCGCAGACCGGTGAGGAACGAAGTGCGGCTGGGATTGCAGACGGTGTATTGCACGTAGGCGCGGTCGAAGCGGACGGCGCGCGCGGCGAGCCGATCAATGTTCGGCGTCTTGACGGCGGCGTTGCCATAGCAGCCGAGGGTGTCGCGCAGATCGTCGACGGCGATCAGGAGGACGTTGAGTTTCGCCGGCGGAGCGGCCAGGCAAACCGGGAGGAGGGTGAACGCTCCGAGGAGCGCGACGAACAGGGCGGAGGATTTCGAGTTCACGGAATTTGAACAGCCGGCAACAAGGTGAACGAAGAATCGGGCGATTCCCTCCGGGCCGGAGGCTGCTCGCCTCGTTTGCTTCGTTGCCTGCAGTGCCAGGGATTGGAGTTCGGTTGCGGTGGCGCCGCGATGGGCGGTTGTGGTTCGACTGACCTGCTTGGTTTAAGGAATGGTTGCGGGAGGAATTTCGTCGCTCGCGGGCTGCTCGCCGCGGATGACCTTGCCTGCGAGGCCGGTGAGGCGGAGATAGTGGTCGCTCGGCAGGCCTTCGTAGGTGACGAACTGCACGCCTTCGCCCACGGGCGGGTTGTTGGTCACCTTAAAAATCGCCGTGCCCTCGTCGACTTCGTCGAACATCGCGACGTAGAGCATGTCGGCGCCGGCGCGTTTGGCGGCGGCGATCTGCGACCAGAAGAACCGGCCTTGCAGGCGGGGAATCGCGTTGAGCGGTGCGCCCTTCATATTGTGCCAGCTGAAGCCGGGGAAGGCGACGGGGAGAAAGTCGATCTTGCGCTCCTGGCACCAGGCGATGTCCGGTTGCCAGACGGTGGCGGCGTGCGCGGCCGCGGTTTCGGGCGTGCGGTAGCGGCCGGGTGTCCACGGCGAGATCACATCGGCGAGATGCGCGAGTTCGAGGAGGGTGGGATCGGGAATCGTGTCACGGGTTTGCGTGCGCCAACCGCTGGGCACCCCGATCATGAGCGCCAGGCCGCCGCTCTCCGGGTCGTTCTTGAGGAACGTGAGAATCTTGCGCCAGTCCTCGAGGGCGGGGCGGGGCTTGTCGTCGTCCTTGAAGCCACAGCCCCAGAGGGCGAGGAGCGGTTTGCCGTGGTGGCGCAGGTAGGCGGGATCGCGGGTGAGCTTGGTTTCGCGCAGGAGTTTTTTCCAGTCGGCGATCAAAATGTCAGCGTTGCCAGGGGCGAGGCTGCTGAGATCATACATGAGGGCGTAGACGCGACCGTGCTGGCGGGCGCCGGCGCGGACGTTTTCCAGGACGGCGTTGTTCGCCGCGAGCGAATTGCCGCAACTGAGCGAGTTGATGAAGCGCTGCAGGAAAACGCCGTCGATCCCGTGCTCCCGCATCCAGGAAAAATGGCGCACGACGGTCGGTCGGACATAGGAGCTGAAGACCTCGGCGCGCCGGCCATCGGCGTGGACCAGATCGGTCGGGAAGCGTTCCGCCGCGGGGAACCCGGTGAGATCGGGCCACATGTCGATGCGGACCTTCCCGGGGGCCGGCAGCACATTGCCGCGCGTCCAATGGTTGTAGCCGCGCTTGGCCCCGTCGCCCTCGGCATTGAACCAGCCTTGGTAGCCGACCATGACCTTGCCGGTGAGGGTCGACGAATCGACGCGCGGGGCGTCGGCACCGAAGGCCGTGGCCAGCCCGGCGCTGAGGGCGAAGAGCAGTGAATTGAGGCGAAGACGCGGCGCGGGAGGAGTCATGGAATTTTGTCGTGCGGTGCGCGGGAAAACACGCCCGCCGGTCCATCGGCGGGCGAATTTTCTCCGGTTCCTAGCGGAAGGAAATCGTATAGGCGAAGTAACTCGCAAACCCGAGGCCGCGGGTGCGGTCACCGAAGTAGTGGTTTTCGTCGAGGAGATTCTTGAGATTAACGGCCACCTTGTGGCTGAAGCGCGTGCCGGTCGTCTTCCACGCGTAGCCGACGGATCCGTCCAATTGCGTGTAGGCCGCCTGGCGGTAGTTCCGCTGGAATCCCGCGGTCGTGCTGGTCGTGATCGTGCCCACCGATTTGTAGCCCAGCGTCACGAACAGTCCTTTCAAACGTCCGTCGCGCAGGTCGTAACGCGCGGCGACGCCGTAGCTTTCGTCCGGCACAAACGGGATCGGGAAGCCGACGAGCGTCGGATCCTGCAGGTCGGCGGTGATGCGTGATTTCAGGTTCGTATACTGGCCGAAGAGCAGGAGCGATCGGGAGAACTTGTATTGGAAATCAAGCTCCCAGCCCTGGGAGTTTTCCCGGCCCGTGAGTTCCTGCAGCCGCGTCACCGCATTGGTGCGAATCACGTTGAACCGCGTGATATCGAAATAGGCCGTGGTGAGCGTAAGCTTCTGGTCGAAGAGTTCCTCCTTGAAACCGCCCTCGCGGCCCTTGCCCTTTTGATTGTCCCAGGGCTTGCCGGCCAGATCGAGCCCGGCGTTCACGCGAAAGCTCGTCGAATAGTTGGCATAGACCGACAGCGGTTCGTTGATTTTCCAATTGAGGCCGAGCTGATAGGTGAGGGCTTTCCGGCGCTGCTCGGTCGTCGCGCCGTTGGCGTAGTTGCGCGAGGTGGATTTCACCCAGTTCTGGCGGCCACCGAGCAGCAGCAGCCCGCGCTTCCCGGCGAAGTAGACCCGGTCGCTGACAAAGACGGCGCTGGTGTCGCCGCGGCTGGTGTCGTTGCGGTAGAAATCGCGCAGCAGCTTTTTGTCGGAAACGACAAAGTAGTTCGGCGCGCCGACGTTCAGCGTGGGCACGTTGTAGAGCGGGTTGTTCCGGTCGGCCGCGAGCACGCGCCAGCGTTCGTCGCGTGATGTGTCCCGCGCAAAGTCGAACGTCGCCAGCAGCTTTTGCTGCACCGGGCCCGTGTCGAAATCGATCAGCAGGTCGCTCTGCGCCGCGACGTAGCGGGTGCCGCCTTCCTGCAAATCGGCGAGCCGGTTCGCAACCGTGCGGGTTTCCACGGTGTAGAACTGATCCCCGCCGACGCGCAGCGAGGGATCGAGCCGCACCGAGGAATGGGCGGTCGCGCGGAACTGAATCCGATCCGTGAGCTTCTGTTCAAACGTCAGGTTGCCGGCCTTGAGCTGACGGTTGAGGCCCGTCTCCGGTGGCGCGGGATTGAAGCGGCCGAGTTCCTCCGCGAGCTGGCTGGTCGTGACCCCGGCCACCCGGCGAAAAAGCGTGCTGGCCCCATTGGCGCGCATCGGCTTGTCGAGCCAGTCCGCCTCAAACGTGAGTTTGCCACCCGCCTCGAACAGATACTGGAGCACACCGGAGGCGGTGTCCTGGCGGAAGTCTTCATGGTCGTAGTAGAACCGCTCTGTTTGATGGGCGAGGTCGAGGCGGAACAAAAGTTTTTTGGCGAAGAGCGGGCCGCTCGCGCCCAGTTCGTAACGGCGGAATTGATTGTCGCCATAGCGCACGGTCGCCGCGGAACTCGGGAACGGGGTCGGCATTTTGGTGACAACATTGATGGCGCCGCCCGGCGAGGCGCGGCCGTAGATGCCGGCATTCGGCCCCTTGATCACTTCGATGCGATCCACGTTGGCCGCATCGAACATCCCGGCGCGGAAAAACCCGTTGCGGAGCTGGCCGTCGTTCTGCAGGCCGCGCACGTAGTAGGCCTGATTGTAGTTACCGCGGGAAGAGACGCCGCTCGTGTAGGCGAGACTGTCCTTGTAGTCGTTGAAGGCGGCGAAATCGCCAATGAAATCCGAGGTCACGATGCCGACCGAAAACGGCAGCTCGCGAATGTCCGCCCGGATGCGGGTGCCCGATGAGGTCATCGACGAAGAATAGGAGCCGCTCGTGTCCTGCACCTCGAAAGGCGACAGCTGGACGACGTCCTTGGCGGGAGCCGTCGGCGCGGAGGGGGCGGCCGGTTGGGCCGCTAGAGGGGAGGCGGCCAGGGCGAGGAAGGCGCAGGCCAGTTGGGTCGAGTGGGATGGTCTCATGCAAAGCGGGAGCGGTGGATCTTTGCGATCGGATTGTTCTTCAGCGGGTGGGTCGGGCGCCCGGGCCAGTGACCGCAAATCGGATTTTCCGGAAGGGCGGGAGTTTTGGAGGATGCGGGGCCCGTGTCATCGAGCCGCTCGCGGCCGGGGTTTCGGCGCGTCCTTGGTGAGCTCGCCGTAGAGCTTGCGCAGGCGGGCCACGGTGTCGGGGTGGGCCGCGGCGACGTCGTGTTGCTCGGCCGGGTCGGCCTGGAGGTCGAAGAGCTGCAAGGGCGCGGGCGCGACACCCGTGGTGAGGCCGGGGTGATCGTGCGGCTTGTACTGTTCGAAGGGCGCGAGGATCGTCACGCCATCCGGGGCGCGCGGATCGACCCAATTGGCGCCGGAGTCGCGCAACTTGGCCCGGGAATCCTGGCCGGGCAGAACGTGGAGTTTCCATCGGGCATCGCGGATCGTGAGGAGGTTCCAGCCGAGCTGCCCCAGGATGGCGGCGTGCGGGCTGGCGGCGGTGGAGGTGAACAACGGCATGAGGTCCCGTCCGTCGATCACGCGGTCCGCGGGCGGAGCGATGTGCGCGGCTTTCAGGGTCGTCGAAAAAAGATCCATCATGATCGCGGGAGCATGGTTCACGTGGCCGGCGGGGATTTTTCCCGGCCAGCGCGCGAGGCACGGCACGCGGAAACCGCCCTCGTAGGAACTCGCCTTCATGCCGCGCAGCCCGCCGGTGCTGCCGCCGAAGTAGGCGCCGTTGTCGCTGGTGAAAATCACGAGGGTCTTTTCGTCGAGGCCGAGATCGTGCAGCGCCGCCATCACCCGGCCCACGCTCCAATCGAGTTCGGCCATGACATCCGCGTACAGGCCGGCGCCGGATTTTTTGTAGAACGCCTCGGAGGCGGCGAGCGGCTTGTGCGGCATCGCGTGCGCGAGGTAGAGGAAGAAACTGCGCGCGCGGTTGCGCTGGATGAAGTCGATCGCGCGGTCGGTGTAGCGCTGCGTCACGTTGGCCTGCACCAGCGGATACTCGACGCGGCGGTCGCCCTCGACCAATTCCACCGGGCGCATGTCATTCGAATAGGGAATGCCGAAATATTCGTCGAAACCGCGGTGGGTCGGCAGCCATTCGGGCTTCGCATGACCCAGATGCCATTTGCCGACGATGCCGGTCGCGTAGCCCGCGCCTTTGAAGAGCTGGGCGAGGGTGATTTCGCTCCCGGGCAGGTGGACTTCATTCTCGCCGCCGCGTTGGCCGTCGGGCGCCGGGTTTTCCGGCATGCCGCAGCGGAACGGATAGCGGCCCGTGAGCAGCGCGGCGCGCGTCGGCGCGCAATACGGGGCCGGAGTGTTGAATTGCGTGAGGCGTGCGCCGGCGGCGGCAAGGCGATCGATGTTCGGCGTTTTGAACCGGGGGTGGCCGTAGCAACCAAGGTCGCCGTAGCCAAGATCGTCGGCGAGGATGATGACGACGTTGGGCGGGTCCGCGGGCGCCGCAGCCCACGAGGCCGCCATGGACAACAACAGGAGCACGCAGCTCAGGGTGGATTTCATGGTCGGGGACGGGCGGGTGACGCTCGGCTTACTTTGCGGCTGGAGCGGCTTTTGCCGGGGCGGATTTGGGCGCGCGGGGCAGGGGTTCGATCGCGGCGGGGCCAGTTTGTATCCAATTCGCGATGACCGGGCCCGCCTGCATCGTCGCGGCGCGCACCGCGCGCGACCCGGCGGGGATGACGAAAGGGTAACGCACATTGAGGATTGAGGAGGGATATTCGCGCCGCGGGTGCAAATTGGACATTTCTATTTCCGAAACGGACCCGGAAGGGTCGCTGGACACTTTGGCAAAAAACGGGTTCAATCCAAGCGACTTCGCGGCGTTGCCGCCCGTTCAGCTACACCTCGCATCCGGTTTTTGCCGCCGCCGCATCACTGCAGTGCGCAGGTTAAACCCTTTCTCCAATGAGAACCAACCCGCAATCGCCCGTCCGGCGCCGCTTGCTGGGCATCACCGGCCTGCTCGGTGCCGCCACCGGGCTCGGCCTCACCCCGCTTCCCGCCCAAACCGCCCCATTTGCCGAGGTGGGCGCAGGCGTAGGCGGAGGGATCGGGGACGTGGCGGGCGAGCGCGGCCTTTTGCGTGGCGTGCTCGGGGCGGGCGGCGAGGTTGGTCCACTCGTGCGGATCGGTGGCGAGGCGGGCGGTGGAGCGACCAAACGTATGCATGGGCGGTGGGTGGGAAACTGGATTTTGCGGGAGTTGGGCCGGGAGGGGGATTCGCGTCGCTCCGGAGCGGCGGCGCCGCGACGTGGGGCGAAAGTTGTGCGTCCGGCACACTTATCGAGTCCAATTGGAAAGCAACGGCACGTAGCCTATCACACCCTGCGAAAGTTCGTGCACCTCCGTAAATTTAGCACGCGATTTTTCGAAAACGAGTTGCCGGAATCAGGCAGGAGAATTTCCTTGGCAGGAAGATTCTCCACGCCACGGACAAGAACCGTCGGCCGACCGTATTTGGGCGGTTGGGAAACCGCCCCTCCTGCGGTTGCGTTTGCCGCGTTGGGCTACTCTTGATCCATTTCGATCCTGATTGAGACGATTTTTTGCCACCGAGATCACGGAGGGAAAAGAGAGGCCACAGAGCGGAGGAGCGGGCGTTCTTTTCCGGTGGTATTCTCTGTGACCTCCTGCCGGGCCTCAGTGACCTCTGTGACCAGCGGTTTGATTCCTG
>SXSC01000351.1 GCA_005792355.1 Opitutaceae bacterium | reverse complement strand
CAGCGGGTGGCGCTGGCGCGGGCGCTGGTGATCCGGCCGCGTTGTCTGTTGCTCGACGAACCGCTTTCGAACCTGGACGCCAGGTTGCGGCTCGAGATGCGCGCGGAGATCCGGCGGGTGTGCAAGGAGTACCGGTTGACGACGGTCTATGTGACCCACGATCAGAAGGAGGCGCTCTCGGTCTCCGACCGGATGGCGATTCTCGATGGCGGGCGAATTCTGCAGGTGGGATCGCCCCGCGAGGTCTATCGCCGGCCGGAGAGCAGGGTGGTGGCCGGTTTCATCGGTGAGGCGGATTTCATCCCCGGCACGATCATCGGGGTGGAGGGTGGCCGCGTGGTCGTCGACACGGGGATTGGCCGGATGGAAGGCGTTTGGGGCAATGCCGGGGCGCCCGCCGCGCCGGGGGCGGCAGTGACGCTCTGCGTGCGACCAGAGTGCTGGGTGCTGAGCCACGAGGTGCCCGCGCGGAATTTTGTCCGCGGCCGGATTGGCGAGGCCATTTACCTCGGGGAACTGGCGCAGTACGAATTCATCGCCGGGGATCAACCGCTCAAGATCCTCGAACTGAATCCGCGATTCATCGAGCAATCGTCGCGGGGGCAGGTTTTTGCCAGTGCGGCGCCGGAGGATGTCGTGGTGCTGACCGGGTGAAACGCGCGCTCATCATCCTCACGTTGGTGGCCATCGTGGCGTTGCCGTTCGCATTGCGGCCGCGGCGCGGCGGGGTGGCGCGGGTGGATGACAAGGTCGTGATCATCACGCCGCACAACGAGGCGATCCGGTACGAATATGCCCGCGGATTTGGCCAGTGGTATCGCGCCAAGACCGGCCGGACCGTGGCGATCGACTGGAGAGTCGTCGGCGGCACCAGCGAGATCGCGCGATTTCTCGAAGGTGAGTACGTGGCGGCGTTTGAGCACCACTGGGTCCGCACCCTGGGCAGGCCGTGGAGCAGCGAGCTGCAAACGGGATTTCAGAACGGCCGGCTGTCCGCCGATGCTCCGGCGCTGGTGCAGGCGGCGCGGGCGGCGTTTCTTGCGTCGGAGGTCGGCTGCGGGATCGATGTTTTTTTTGGCGGCGGCACCTACGATTTTGATCGGCAGGCCCTGGCCGGCCGGCTGATCGACGCGGGCCTTCGCACGTTGCAACCGACGTGGTTTGCCGAGGACGTGATTCCGCAGAGCTTTGGCGGCGAAACTTATTGGCGGCGGGACGGATTGTGGATCGGCACGGTCATGAGTTCCTATGGCATCATTTTCAACCGGGACTCGCTGGCGCGCTTGGGGATCGATCGCGCGCCGGTGCAATGGGAGGACCTGGCCGATCCGCGATTGAGGGGAGAGGTAGCGCTGGCCGATCCGACGAAGAGCGGGTCGGTGGCGAAGGCGTTTGAGAACATGATCCAGCAGCAGATGCAGCGGAGGCTCGTCGAGTTGCAGCGCGAAAATCCGGCTGGCGATGCCGCGGTGATCGAAGCCCGGGCGGTGCGGGCAGGCTGGGTCGCGGGCTTGCGGTTGGTGCAGCGGATCGGCGCCAATGCCCGCTATTTCACCGATGCCTCGCAAAAACCGCCGATCGATGTGGCGGCGGGAAATTGTGCGATGGGGTTGTGCATCGATTTTTACGGCCGGCAGCAGCAGGAGGCGGTGCGCCGCCGCGGGCGGTCGGAGCGGGTCGGTTATGTTTCGCCGGCGGGCGGATCGGTGATGTCGGTCGATCCGATCGGGCTGATGCGCGGAACGAAGAATCGGGCGGTGGCGGTGGCCTTCATCGAATACAGTCTTTCGCTCGAGGGCCAGAAGCTGTGGAACTTCAAACCGGGTACGCCGGGCGGACCGGAGCGCTTTGCGTTGCGGCGCCTGCCGGTGCGCCGGGATGCGTATGCGCGGCCCGACTGGAAGGCGTTCCTCACCGATCCGGACGACGCGCCGTATGCCCAGGTCGATCCCCTCGTGTACCGGGAGGCCTGGACGGGCCGGATTTTCCGCGAGATGGCCTTGGTGATCCGCGTGATCTGCCAGGACACGCATGGCGAATTGACGCGCGCCTGGCGGGCGCTCCACGCCGCGCCGGAGCCGGCTCGATCGCAGGCGCTGGCAGTGCTGCAAGACGTGTCGGCGGTCGATTACGATCGGATCGTAAGCGACCTCAGGGCGCGATTCACCTCCCGGAACAAAGTCGAAGAGGTGCGGCTGGCGCGGGAATTGGCGGAGACCTTTCGGGCGAACTACGCCCGGGCGGAAGCGATCGCGCGGGGTGGGGGGCAGTGAGGTAGCGCCCCTCGAACGATCAGCCGGCTGGGGTCCGCGTTGACTTGGGCCGCGTGGCGGGCCGGGGCCCGGCCCGCCACGCGAAAAATCAAATGTAACGTAATACGTTACATGTTCGCCGGGGGGCAGGCCGGAGGGTGGTGGCACCCGGCGGCGTATCGCTACCGACGATATACGCCGGGATCGCGTTTTTCCAGGTGGCGGCCGGGATGGGCGACGGGTGCGAAGCCGAACTGGGCGTAGAGGCCGTGGGCGTCCTGTGTCACGAGGTGTTGGCGGCGGAGGTTCTGCAGGCTGGGATGCGTGGTCAGAGCGCGCAGCGCGGTTTTAGCGAGACCGCGGCCACGATGGGCCTCCAGCACGTAGACGTCGCAGAGGTAGGCAAACGTGGCGTAGTCCGAAACGACGCGGGCCAGCCCAATCTGTTCACCGCCGCCGGTGTAGATGCCCAGGCAGAGCGAATGCGCGAGGGCGCGCGCCACCACGTCGCGCGGGATGCCCTCGGCCCAGTAACTGCGCGTGAGAAACGCGTGGATGGCATCGACATCGAGGCGCGCGGGATCATCGGAGACCAAATACCCGGCGTGAGAGAGTTCGTGCGGCATGGGGGAGAGACGGGAACCGCTGCGGGTGTGCGGCGACGGGCCTTACGCGGCCACTGGCTCCCCAAAAAAACGCCCCGCGAACTTGTCACGTATTACGTGACAAGACCGATGAGGAGGTGGGCGGGAAACCTTGGGTAAAACGGTCATCGTAATCCTACAGGGCGGCGAACGCGGCGGCGAACGCGGGCTTGTCGGGGGCGCGGAAGAACGAGGTTCCGGCGACAAAGGTATCCGCGCCGGCAGTGCGGCATTCGCGGGCTGTGACAAGGTCGATGCCGCCGTCAACCTCGAGGCGAAAGTTGAGGCTGCGCTCGCGTCGCCACGTGTCGATTATCCGCAGTTTCTCCAGCATGTCGCGCCGGAAGGGCTGGCCGCCGAAACCCGGCTGCACGGTCATCACGAGCACGAGATCGACCTGCGGCAGGAGGTGTTCGATTGCGGCGGCGGGGGTGCCGGGGTTCAGCACGATGCCGTTCTGGCAGCCCAAGGCGCGAATTCGCGCGAGGGTGGCGGCATGATCGTAATCGGGCTCGATATGGACGCTGATCAAATTGGATCCGGCCTTGGCGAAGGCTTCGACGTAGCGGTGGGGCTCGGCGAGCATCAGGTGCGTGTCAAAAAACAGGGTTGATCCGGCCCGGCGCAAGGCCGCGAGCGTTTCGGGCCCGAAGGTGAGATTGGGCACGAAACGCGCGTCCATCAGGTCGAGATGCAGCCAGGAGATTCCGAGGCTGGAAACGGCGTGGGCGCTCGCGGCGAGGTTGGCGTGATCTCCCGCGAGGAGCGAAGGAGCGAGGAGGGCGGCGTGCATCGAAGCCGAGAGGGAGAAGGCAGGCGGCGGGCCGGGGCAAGAAAGAATCCGGCTACCAGGCGTCGAGCGCGGCCTGTAGCACGCGGGCGGAAAGCGCCTCCGCCAGCAAGGGGAGGGCCTGATACTCCGACTGCAACTGGCCACTGTCGGTGAACACCTCGCGCGTGGCGTTGATCAGGCGTTTTTCCCAGAGAGCCTTGCCGGTGCGGTTGTCGCGGAGCGTGCAGGTGGTGCCGAGAGTGACGTTGAACTTGCGCGCCAGTCCGGTGTCACCTTCGCGCACGGTGGCAATCTCACGCCGATAGTCAGAGATTACGACGGTCAGTGTGGCGTCGGCACCCGCGGCGGAATTCACCAAGGTGATCCGCGCGTCGCGAAGAAAAGCCTCCCGCAGCCGGGTGGATAAGATGGGCTGCGACTGAGGAAGCAGGGTTTGATTGGCAACGGGCTCAAGGTGCAGCGTGCGGAAGGCGGGAGCCGAGCCGGTGCCTAACTGGTAGTGGGCGCAGCCGCCGGAGAAGAGCAGGACTGCGGCGGGTGCAACCGCCGCGATCAGGAGGCGCGACAGGTGCAGCGGCCGGGCGAGCCGAAAGATTTCGCACCGCGGCAACCGGCACCGAAGGATTCCGGAAATCGTGAAATCGGTCATCGGTCATCAAGAATCTGTCATTGGGAAGACCGGAAACGGTTCTCGCTTTCAAGCTGCCCGATGCCAGCTGCCCGATTGTCAAACTGTCGCATCGCTCGGGACAAGATTCCCAAGATTGTCGCGAACAAGTACGAGGTTGGGGAAGCTTGGCGCAGTTGGAATTGTCACGCGGGAGGGAAATCCCCCGTCGGCCTTAGAAGAAGAAAAACCGCTTCTTCTTGGGCGGTTCGGCACCCGCTTTGGAGGCCGGGGCGGGCTGGCCTGCGGCCTTGGCCTCGACTTCGACGAGGCGGGCTTTGGCGCGGTTGGCGATGGTCGATTCCGGATAGGCGGTGATGGCCTCGTTGTAGAAGACCCGGGCCGCCTTGAAATTCGAACGCTTGTAGAAATAAAAGTCGGCCATCCGAACCTTGCTCTCGGCCAGCATCGTTTTCATGCCGTCGAGTCCCTTTTCCGCAGCGGCGACGTTGGAATCGCTCGGGAAGAGGAGCATGAAGTCGGTGAAGTAGGTGATGGACTCCTTGGTGGCGCCCTGGTCGTAGTACGGACCGTCGACGAGCGACGCGTGGGTTTGGGCGAGCTTCAGGTAGGCGTCGGGGGCGAGCAGACTCTGCCCGTAGTTGTTGATCATGCGATCGAGGGCATCGACGGCGTTCTCGACGTTGCCGAGTTTTTGATGACCGCGCGCGATGTTCATCAACGAGAGGGGCGCGTAGTCGCTGTAGGGTGCGTTGGCCAGAATCGTCTCGAAGAACTCCAGCGCCTTGTCGCGCTGCTTGAAGCCGGGGAGCAGGCCCCACACCATGCGGCCGCGCGCGCCGTCCAGCAGGGCGCTGGCGATGCGGTATTGTTCGCCGATGATTTCGTTGAACCGGCGGGTGTTCGGGTAACGGCTGAGCACCTGCTGGAAATCCTCGAAGGCCTTCGTGAAGTTTTTTCCGGCGATCCGCAGCCGCGCCGAGCGATACAACGCCTCGGGGGCGTAGATGGCGTTGGGGTACTTCTTGGCAACTGACTGATAGCTGCTGATGGCACTGCGGTGGCTGCCCGCTTCCTCGGCCGCACGGGCCTTGTTCATCACGTCGAGCGCTTTGCGGCCCTCGGCCCCGGCCAGGCCGGCCAGAGCGCCGCCTTCGACCCGCCAGCCCGTCTCCCTGGTCCAAACCAGATCCGCGCGGGCGGCAGACGACCAGAGGCCCAGCAGGCTGGACACAAGGCAAAGTATGGCAGGAAGCCGGGCAAGAGTGGGACGCATCGAAAGAAAAGAGTTCACCAGCGAATCAACGCGCTTCCGTAGGTCAAGCCCGCCCCAAACGCCACGAGCAGGACGATGTCCCCCGGCTTGATCCGACCGCCGCGCCGGGCTTCGTCGAGTGCAATCGGAATCGAAGCGGCGGAGGTGTTGCCGTAGCGGTCGACGTTGACAAAGAAGCGATCCATGGGGAGTTCAAGATACTGGGAAATGGCTTCGATGATCCGGAGATTGGCCTGATGGGGAATCACGAGGGAAATCTGATCCGCACGCACCCCATGTTGTTCCAAAATATCGCGCGCCGCCTCGTCCATGCCGCGGACCGCCAGCTTGAAGACTTCCTTGCCCTTCATCCGGATGCAGTGGTCGCGGGCTGCGATCGATTCAGCCGTCGAGGGGGACCGACTGCCGCCACGCGGGATGCAGAGCGCCTCGGTACTGTCGCCATAGCAACCGAGCCGGGTGCCAATGAGACCGCGATCTGGTTCGGCAGACGTGCCGAGGACGACCGCGCCACCGCCATCGCCAAACAGCACACAGGTGGTGCGATCCTGCCAGTCGATCACGGTGGAGAGCTTCTCCACGCCGATGACGAGCGCCTTGCGATATCGCCCGGAGCCGAGCATCGCCGCCGCTGTGTCGAGCGCATAGACAAAGCCGGAGCAGGCCGCGTTGAGATCGAAACAGGCGGTGGTGGAGGGGATTCCGAGCTTCTGCTGGACGAAACAGGCGCAGGCCGGCATCGGCATGTCGGGTGTGATCGTCGCGACAATGAGAAGATCGATCTCGGCGGGTTTCAGGCCGGCGTCGTCCAGTGCGCGTTGCGCCGCCTTGACGCCCATGTCCGACGCAGCCTCTTCGGGTGCGGCGATGCGCCGTTCGCGGATGCCGGTGCGCGAGCGTATCCACTCGTCGGATGTTTCGACCATGTGCGCGAGATCTTCGTTGGTCAGAACGCGCTCGGGGGCATAGGAACCGGTGCCGAGGATAATAGCGGAGAGGGAAGGCATCAAGAAGGTGGGAGCCGGTCGGCAGTAATCAGTGACCGGTAATCAGTGGAAAAATGCGGATGGGAGTCACTGCTGGTTGGGAAGCGATGGCAGGTGACGGAGGGCTGGGCGGGGATGACTGATGACTAATGCCTGATTACAAATCGCTTTTTACCGGCAGCCGCCCGCGTCACGTGAAGACGGGCTGGGCCAGCAGTTCGTTGGCGCGGGCCACGTCGTCCCCGGCGTGTTGGTTCATGTCGGCCTTGACCACTTCATGGGCGCCGGCAATCGCGCTTTTGATGGCCCGGCGGTTGGAGGAACCGTGGGCCTTCAGAATGTGACCGTTGAGGCCGAGCAACGGCGCACCGCCATAACGTTCGGGGTTCATGCGTTCCTTGAGCGCGTTGAAGGCCCCCTTGGACAACAGCGCGCCGGTGGCCCGCATGGCGTTCGCCTGCAGCTCCTCTTTGAGCATGGTCGAGAAGAATTTCACGAGCGACTCCCAGCTCTTGAGCATGATGTTCCCGACAAAACCGTCGCACACGACGACGTCGACATGTTGAGCGAACACATGGAAACCCTCGATCGGGCCCGAGTAGTTGATCAGGGGTCCCAGGCGCCGGAGGAGGTCGTTCGTCTCGGTGATGAGGGAATTTCCCTTACCCTCCTCGGTTCCGATGTTCATGAGGCCCACGCGGGGCTGCGCGACACCGAGCATCACCCGGCAATAGTGACTCCCGAGAATCGCATTGTGGACGAGATGTTCGGCGTTGGCTTCGGGGTTCGCCCCGGCGTCGATGAGCACGAAATGGCCGCCTTGGCGCGGGCAGATGGCGGCCAGGGCCGGCCGGGCCACGCCCTCCATCATGCGCAGTTTGAGGGTACCGCCGGCCATGAGGGCACCGGTGTTGCCGCAACTGACGACGACGCCGGCCTCACGGGCCTTGACCAGCTCGATGGCGCGGACCATCGACGAGTCCTTTTTGCGCTTGAGCGCATGCAGCGGCTTGTCGTCCATCGTGATGACCTCACTGGCGTGATGGATCGAGAGCCGTGGGCTCCGGCTCAAGCCGGCCTCTCGCAACAGCGGCCCAAGGATGTTTTCGTCTCCGACCAAGGTGATCGGATAGAGCGAAGCGTATTGATGGAGCGCGAGTTTGACGGCGGCGACGACCTCGGAGGGCCCCAAGTCGCCCCCCATGGCGTCAACTGCGATACGGCTGCTAGCGCCGGTAGTGGTGACCATCGCTGGGATGGCGGAGGAAGTTCCAACGGTGGCGCAAGCGCTAGGCTTACACCTCGACGTTCAACACCTGGCGGCCCCGGTACATGCCGTTCTTCGGATTCACGCGGTGGGGGCGAAACGCGCTGCCGTCGGTCGGGTCCTTCGCGAACTCTGGTGCGATGAAAGCGTTGGCGGCGCGGCGGTTCGCACTGCGGCGTTTGGACTGCTTGCGTTTCGGATTGGCCATGGGAGTGAGTTAATTGAGGTGCGCGCGGTTCGTGGAACAGCGCCTGCGGTTTTGGTAAAGGGTCGGAGTAAACGGCGGCTTCCGGACGCGTCAAGCGTCATAATTGCCGCAGGTTTTCAGAGGTAAAACACCGCGTACAGAGCCGCTGCGACCGCGAGACGATACCAGGCGAAAACCGCGAGACCATGCCGGGTAAGCCAATGCACCAGAAATCGAACGCAAATTGCGGCGGTCACGGCCGCGACGATCGCCCCGAGGATGACCTGACTCCAGCCAAACACCTGAATCATGGCGGCTCCACTGCGGGTGCCCTTGTAGACCGAGGCCGCGGTCAGAGTGACGAACCCGAGCAGAAAGCTGAACTCCGCCGAGCGGCGGGGATCCAGACCGACGAAATAGCCGCCGACGATGGTCATCATGGAGCGGCTGGTGCCGGGCCACATCGCGACGCATTGCATCGCTCCGATGATCGCGGCCCGGGCCGGCGTGAGATCCGGGAGCGCAGTCGCGGCCGGGAAGGCCGCGCGACGACGAAACCACCATTCGGCATAGAACATCAGAAACGCACCGGCGACCTGTGCGATGATCACGGCGCCGACGGAAAACAGGTGCTGGTCGATCCACTGGTGGGCGAGAAATCCGATGCCGGCGGCGGGCACGAAGGCGATCAGGACGTTGACCAACAGCTTCCGGCCCGCGGGATCGCGGCCGAGCAGTCCCATGAGCATCGAGACCAGCTGTGACCAATAGAGGAGGGCGACGGCGGCGATCGCGCCGGCCTGGATCACGACGGTGTACGTATCGGCGGCGAGCTTGACGGTGAGAGGCTCGCCCGAAGGGTGCTTGGTTGACGGCCTCTTGTGCCAGAGCGGTTGACCGTCGGAACCGACGAGGGGTTGCTCCGAGTCGAGCCCAAGCAGGCGGGTAGCGATGATCAGGTGCCCGGTCGACGAAACCGGCAAGAACTCCGTCACACCTTCCACCGCGCCCAGGAGGATGGCGTCGACGACGCTCAGCTCGGCCGCAGCCGCGGTCGCCGCGCGCGGGGTCGCAGCGGGGCGGGGCGCGGGGCTGGTTGCCGCGGGAGCGGGTTGCACGAGTGAAAGCGCAGTCAGCAGGGCGAGGACAGTATGACGCACGTCCGGTTGTTTTCAGTTTTGGCGGGAAGGCGCAAATTTATTTGCGGTGGGCGTGGTGAGGGGCTGACTCCAGTGTGCATGTCATCACTCGCCGAACTCACCGTTCTGGTTTCCACCGGCCGCGAGCTCGCACCCGGCGACGTGGAATTGGCGGCGGCGGCGCTGGCGGGAACCGCCGAGACGGACGAGGTGAAGGGGGAATTTCTCGGCGCGCTGGCGCGTCGGGGCGAGACGGCCGCGGAGATCGCGGCGTTTGCGGCGGCGTTTCGGGCGCGAGCGATCAACCCCGGGGTGGAGGGGTGGGCATCCCGCGCGATCGATATCGTGGGCACCGGTGGCGACCATGCGGGTGGCTTCAACATTTCCAGCATCGTGGTGCTCATTTTGGCCAGCGCTGGCGTGACGGTGATGAAACACGGCAACCGCGGCATCACCTCAAAGTGTGGCAGCGCGGACCTGCTGGCCGGGCTGGGCGTAAACTTGGAGGCGCCGCCGGAAATGTTGCGCCGCGCGCTGGACGAACTCGGCTTCGTGTTCTTCTTTGCGCCGGCGTTTCATCCCACGTTCAAGCACATCGCGCCGGTGCGAAAGGCGCTCGCGGCCCGGGGGCAGCGGACGGTGTTCAACATCCTCGGGCCCCTGATCAATCCGGGCCGGCCGGCTCATGTGCTGCTCGGCACGTTTTCCGCAGCGTCAGTGCCCAGGCTGGCCGACGCGTTCGAGGTGCTCGGGGCCCGGGCCGGCGTGGCCGCCCACGGGGTCATCGACGGTGAGCGCGGGATCGACGAACTCACCACGGCCACGGCGAACCGCGTGCGTGGATTCGGAGCGCGGAGGGAGATCGACGGCGAATGGCTGGCGGGTGATTTCGGGCTGGAGCGTGCATCCTTCGCCGATCTCGCCGGCGGCGATCTCACCACGAATCTTGCCCTGGTCGAGGCGCTGGTCGCAGGACGCGCCCCGCGCGGGCTGGTTGACACCATCGTGCTCAACGCCGCGGTGGCGATGTGGATTGTCGGCCTGGTGCCCGAGGTCCGCGAGGGCCTCGCCCCGGCGCGGGAGCTGCTCCTCGGTGGAGCAGTGCAGGCGAAGATTGGGGCGACGCGGGAATTCTATCGATCATGAACCGAAAATATTTTGGCACCGATGGCGTGCGCGGAGTGTACGGCGGGCCGGTCATCAATGAGGAATTCACGGCCCGGCTCGGGTTCGCGGCGGTGACGTGGCTTCGTGGGGCCGGAGAACGGCGGCATGACTTGGTCGGGGCCAAAGCAGGCACCGATGAGCACCGGCGGGCGTCAGGAGTAGGCCGAGTGCTGATCGGCCGGGATACCCGGGCCTCCGGCGCGGCGCTGGAAGCAGCCATGGCGCGGGGTCTGCGGGCCGCGGGCGCGACCCCGGTTTCGCTCGGCGTGCTTCCGACCCCCGCGGTGGCACTGGCGGTGAAGTCGACGGGCGCAAGGCTTGGCGTGGTCATCACCGCGTCGCACAACCCGGCCGCCGACAACGGCATCAAGTTTTTCGGTTCACGCGGAGTAAAATTGACCGATCGGGACGAGCTGGCAATCGAAGGCTATCTGGGCGCACCGGTGTCGGCTCCGGTGCTGCCGCTGGAGAATCTGCCCCGCGCGACGGCGGACTACATCGCGCGGGCCGGCGCGTTGCTGCCGCCGCAGTCGCTCACCGGCTGGCGCATCGTGGTTGATACGGCCAACGGAGCGACGTGCACCACGACCCCGGCCGTGTTGAGGGGGTTTGGCGCCGAAGTCATCGGCATCGGCGAGGCGCCTGATGGGCACAACATCAACGCCGGCGTGGGCAGCGAGCATCCGGAATCACTTGCCGCGCGCGTGCGGGCGGAAGGCGCGAGACTGGGCATCGCGCACGATGGCGATGGCGACCGCTGCATCCTCTGTGATGAACGCGGAGGGGTGCTCGACGGCGACGAAATCCTGACGCTGTTGGCAACGCATGCGCTGGCGAAGGGGCGTCTGGCAAGAAACACGCTGGTGATCACCCAGCAGAGCAATCTCGGCGTCGACGCGGCGATTACGGCAGCCGGCGGCCGGGTGGTGCGATCGCCGGTCGGCGATCGTTATGTGGTCGAGCGGATGCTCGCGGAAGGAGCCAATCTGGGCGGAGAGTCGTCGGGGCACATCATTTGTACGGATGCTTCGACGACCGGCGACGGCCTGGTCGCCGCACTGAAGATTCTCGAAGTGATGCTGGCGTCCGGCCAGCCCCTGTCCCAGTTGCGCCTGGTCCTGCGGAAGTTTCCGCAGCAATGCGCGGCGTTGCGGGTCGCGGAGAAGAGGCCGCTGGAGTCGCTTCGCGAATTGGCGGCGGCGATCCGGGCGATCGAAGGCGAGTTGGGCGCGGGCGGGCGGGTGCTGGTGCGTTACTCGGGCACGGAGGCCAAGCTCCGACTGCTGGTGGAAGGGCCGACGGACGCGATCGTGGGTGCCGCGATCGCCCGGCTGCAAGGGGCGCTCGCGCGCGACGGGATGCTGGTGTAGCCGTCGCCGAACGGGCCGCCGGCCAGAAGACCTTTCCCCCTTTGATTGCGGTGTCGGCCGCGTTGCGAAAAATCCGGGCCTGATTGCCGACCAAAGGATGAGGATGCGCGCGCGTCGACTTCGGTCCGACTCGCTGCTGCTTGACCCGCACGCCGCCCGGAAAAAATCCGACCGGCTGCGATCTGGCGTTGACCGCGTGGGGCGCGCCGATTTCGTTTCAGGTCATATGCCCGAAGTCTCCGTTGCCTCATTGGACCCCCGCCACCAGAAGTTGATCGAGAATGCGCGGATCGCACTCGAACGGGGAAATCTGGAATATGTCCACGAGGTCACCACGCAGGTGTTGAAGGCGCAACCCGGCTGCCTGCCCGTGCGCCGGCTGCAGCGCGTGGCCCAGCTGCGCGCGAATCGGGGGAAGACCACGGGATTCATGGGCAAAGCCATCAGCGGATTGTCGAACGCGCCGTTCATGTTTGGTGGCGGCAAGAAAGAACCGTCGAAACTGCTGGAGACGGCGGAAACGATGCTCGCGAAGGATCCGAACAATGTGCCGGCCCTGAAGATGCTCGCGGAGGCGGCCGGCGGATTCGGCCTGCCCGAGACCGTCGCGTTTGCCCTCGAGGCGGTGCGTGAACTTGAGCCGGAAAATCGCGGCAATCTGCTCGCCCTCGGGGAAGCCTGGCTGGCGGCGGGCAAACCCACCGAGGCGCTCAAGGTCGCCGACGAGATTCTCCGGGACAAACCCACGGACGCGGATGCGCAGACCCTGATGCGCAAGGCCTCGGTCGCGCAGACGGTCGTGAAGCACAGCTGGGATGACCAGGCCAGCTATCGCGGGAAAATGCGCGACGAGTCGCAGGCGGTCTCGCTCGAGCAGGCGGCCAAGGTCGTGTCCGGCGAGTCGATGACGCATCGCCTGCTCGAAGAGGCGCTCGGGATGGTCGCCAAGGAGCCGAACAATCTCAACCACTACCGCGGGGTCTCGCAGGCGTACAAGCAACTCGACAACCTCGACGAGGCGCTGGTCTGGGTGCGCAAGGCCCGGGAACTGCCGGTCGGCAAGACGGATGCCGCGTTGGAAAAGCAGGAAACCGAACTCGCGACCGCGGTGATCGCAAGGCACACAAAGCAGGCCGAGGCCGCGCTGGCCGCCGCGCCCGGGGATGCCGCCGCGCAGGCGAAACTCGCCGCCGCCAAAAAGGAGCTCGCCGAGTTCAAGCTCACCGAATCCCGGCGCTACGTGGAGCGTTATCCCAACGATCATCCGGCGCGCTACACCCTCGGCACCCTGCTGCTCGAAACGGGCCAGACCGATGCCGCGATCGCGCAGTTCCAGCAGGCGCAGAAGGGCCCGCAGGTGCGCATCGCCTCGCTGGTCGGGCTCGGCCGCTGCTTCAAGGCCAAGCGGCTTTTCGACCTCGCCGTCGGCCAGCTCAACACCGCCAAGAACGAAGTCAGCGGCATGGACGACACGAAAAAGGATATCATCTATGAACTCGGGACCTGCTTCGAATTGATGGGCAAACCCGACGCCGCGATCGAGGAGTTCAAAATTATCTACAGCGAAGACATCGGATTCCGCGACGTGGCGGAGAAGATCAACGCGTTTTATTCCAAGAGCTGAACGCCGATTTTGCCGCGTCGGGCGCATGGCTGGCCCGCGCGGCGGTGGCAAAAAGTCTCTCAAACCAGCCCGCTGGGGACCACGGGCTCCACCTTCGATCGATTCCTTCCGGCCAGCACCGCCACCCTCCCCCATGAAATCCCCCTTTCGCCTCCTGCTTGCGCTGTTCGCCTCCGTCGCGTGGGCCGACCAAAAAACCGGCACGCTTGACGTTTATTGGATCGATTCGGAGGGGGGCGGTTCGACGTTGATCGTCACGCCCAGCCTGGAATCGGTGCTGATCGACACCGGCAATCCCGGTGGCCGCGATCCCGCGAGAATTGTCGCGGCGGCCAGAGCGGCCGGGCTCACGCGGCTGGACCACGTGGTGATCACGCACTGGCATGGCGATCATTTCGGTGGCGCGGCCGAGGTCGCGCAGCAGCTTCCGTTTGGGACGATTTACCAGCGGGCGATTCCGATCGGTGATCCCGATGGCCGGGCGCAGTCGACGTTTCCCGTGCAGATCAAACCGTTTCGGGAGATCGCGGCGAAACGGGTGGCGTTGGCCGCGGGGGCGGTTGTGCCGCTGCAGGCCGCGGCGGGGGCGGGTGCCGCCCGGATCGAACTGCGGTGTCTCGCGGCGGACCAGCAGTTCGTCGCGCCGACCGCCGAACAGTTAAAACACCAAAATCCGCTGACCGGCACGGTGCCGGCGAAGCCGATCGACCCGAGCGACAATGCCAACAGCGCGGTGCTCTTGCTGTCGTTTGGCGCGTTCCGCTTTTTCGACGGCGGGGACCTGACGTGGAACCTTGAGGAGAAGCTCGTCACGCCCTGGAATCTGCCCGGCGTGGTGGACGTGTATCAGACGAACCACCACGGGCTGGAGGTGAGCAACCACCCGGTGCTCGTGCAGAGCCTGGCGCCCACGGTGGTGGTGATGAACAATGGTCCGAAAAAGGGCGGCCAGCCGGGGTCGTTTGCCGCGATCCGTTCCGCCCAGTCAGTGCAGGCGTTCTACCAGATCCACCAGAGTTACAACGTGCCCGCGGAGGAGAATGCCGGACGCGAGTTCATCGCCAACCATGACAACCTGACCGGCCCGGCCGCCGCCAAGTGCCCGGCGAACCTCATCAAGATGTCGGTGGCCCCGGACGGCAGGAGTTACACCATTTCGATTCCGGCGAATGGCCACACGCGCACTTACCGGACGAAGGGGAGCTGAAGACCAGCCCGGGAAATTTCCCTTTATCACCGGGCAACAATCCACCGGTAAAGTAACCTAATGGGTTACTTTGTGAATTGGCGGTCCTGGTGGGGGAGGATTGCGCGGCAGGCCTTTCTCTCGGTGGGTTCGCTCCACCACCCAGCTTGAGTTTATGGTCGATTCGCGTGTCGCCCCGCGAGCCAGAGGGCGACGCCGAGCACCGCGAGGCTCGCGGCCAGCGTGGGCAGGCTGGCTTGCTCGCCGAAGACGAGGAGCGCGCCGGCGACCCCGAGCGGGACCTTGGCGTTGTTCATCACCGCGAGGGTGCCGGCGCTGACGCGCGTGGCGCCGACGTTCCAAAGAAAAAAACCGCCGCCCGAGGCCAGCACACCGAGGTAGAGCAAGGTGAGAACCTGCGGTGTTTTTAGTTCCACGGAAATCTCGTGGGTCGCCATCGCGGCGGCGGCCACGGCGAAGGCACCGGCGTAGAGGAAGGCGAACACTTCGTGATCGCGCAACGTGGTGTGCCGGGCGCGCAGGCGGCGGTAGAGCACCTGCCCGACGGCGAACGCGGCGTTGGACACCTGCACGAGGGCGAGGCCGGTCAACGGGATCTTGAGGTCGGCTGATTTCAGCACGACGAGCGCCGTCCCCGCCACGGCGAGCAGCGCGGCGGCGAGAGCCCACGGGCGCAGGGTGCGGTCAAGGGCATCGGCAAAAAGGGTCACCAAAATCGGTGTGGTGATGGTGAACAGCGCGGCTTCGTAAGCCTGCAGGTGGCGGAAGCTCTCGATGTAGGCGAGGTACATGATGCCGAACTGCAGCGCGCCGATGCCGAGCAGGCTGAACGCGGTGCGGGCGGTCAGGCCGCGGAACCGGAGAAACGGGAGGAACACGAGGAGGGCGAGCCCGAGCCGCACCGTCGCGACCAGGGTCGAGTCGACCCCGCCGAGGAAGTGCTTGATCAGCCCGAAGGAAAACGCCCAGACGAGCGAGACGACGATGAGCAGAACCATGCGGGGTCATCCGCACACAGGCGGGCGCGAGTGGCAAGCGTGGGGAGATAGCCCGCCTGTCCCGCCCGCACCCGAATGCCAGTCAACCGCGTGTCGACGGACGCGCCGACGCACCACGGAAACCATCATCAGGCGGGCTTGTTCACACCCGGAAGATCGCCCCAAGTTTCTTGCCAAGGAGCAGGCTCAGACCGGCGATGGTCACGCCGAGAAAGGCCATTGCCCAGACGCCGAGGGCGCTCGCGATGAACTTGCCGTCGCCCAGCAACTGGAAGAGTTCCATGATCGCCTTCGTGATGGGATAGAACACCTGTTTTTGCGCGAGAATCAGCGAGTCGCTCACCTCGAGCATGGCGAAGGCGAAGGCCAGCAGCCCGCCCGCGATCAGGTTGGCCGTGATCAGCGGGAGCGTGATCTTGCACACGGCCTTGAGCGGTGACGCTCCGAGATTTTGCGCGGCTTCCTCGAGCGTTTCACTCGTTTGCTGGAAACCCGCGGCGGCGGAGCGCACGACGTAGGGCAGGCGACGGACGGAATACGCGATGATGAGCAGAATGGTCGGGTCGCGCGTGGGATTGAGGAACGAGAAAAACTTTCCGTCCTGCGCCATCGCGAGGTAGCCAAACGCGAGCACGAGCCCCGGCACCGCGAGGGGCAGCATCGCGAGAAAATCAAGCACCTGCCGGCCGGCGACCTTGCTGCGCACGACGACATAGGCGATCGCGACGCCCAGCACGAGGTCGATCAAGGTCGCGATGCTCGCAAAGCGCAGGCTGTTCGCGATCGCCGACACGGTGAGGTCGTGGCTCAGCGCGAGCTCGAAGTTGCCGAGCGTGTAGTGTTGCGGGATGACGGTGCCGTGCCAGTCCTGGGAAAACGCCACCAGCAGCACGCCGAGATGCGGCAGCACGGCGACGAAAATAACGCCGCCAAACAGGGCCGTGCAGAGCCACGCGCGCGCTGGCGGCAGGGGCCGCGCGCCGCCGACGGACGTGGCCCTGGCCATCATCGCGTGGCTCGCGCGGCCAAAGAGTGTCTTGCTCAGAGCGTAAATCGCCACGGAGCAGAAGAGCATCACCGCCACCAGGGCGAAGGGCAACGGGTTGGCGCCGATCTCTTTCAGCCCGTGGTAAATCTGCACGCTCGTCACGCGATCGTAATCGAAGATGAGCGGCGTGCCGAGCTCGGTGAACGCCCAGATGAACACGATCGTGCCGCCGGCAAAAAGCCCGGGGCGGATTAGCGGCAGCGTGATTTTTACGAAGCGGCGCAGGCCGGTGCAGCCGAGATTTTGCGCGGCCTCCTCCAGTGCGGGGTCGAGGTTGGCGAGGGCGGCGACGGCGTTGAGGTAGATGATCGGGTAGAGCGCGAGCGCTTCGACGATCGCAATGCCCCAGAATTGATTTTGCGCAAACCAGTCGATCGTCGCCCCGGGGGCCAGCGCGCCCACCTGGTGCAGCAGAGCGTTGAGCGCGCCGTATTGCCCGAAGATTTGTTTGATGCCGATCGCGCCGACAAAGGGCGGCAGAATCATCGGGATCAGCACCAGCGAGCCGAGCAGGCCTTTTCCCGGGAAAAGATAACGGTCGCTGACGATGGCGAGCGGCAGTGCGATGAGGAGGGCGAGGGTCGTCGCCGCGCAGGCGAGGAGAAATGAATTGCGCAGGCCGCCCAGGTAGGTCGGGTCGGTGAGCAGAGCCGTGAGGTAGGCGAAAGTCAGCCGACCGTCGGCGTCGACGAAACCGCCCCGGAGGATCTGCCCGACCGGCCACAGAAAGAACGCGGCGAAAAACAACGCCGTGATCACAAATACGAAGCGCGCAAACGCAGGCGACATCGGCGGGCAGGGTGCGTGGCCGGCCCGCGGACCGGCAAGGGGAAAGTGGGGGAAGGGCGTGCTCCCCGGTTTTGGCCCCGCGGGTGCGAGGCGCAGCGGCGGGTTTCCCTCCCGCACGGCGCCCGCCACGCCAGCCCAGAGTGTCACGTAATACGTGACACTCTGGTCGGAGTGGGGTTGGTGACCGGGAATTTCATGACCGGAGAAACCGGAGCGGATTGGTGGTGGCCGTCCGCCTGGAGCGGCGCCCGTGGCTTTTGGCTCGCCGCCGTTCCGGTGATCCGCCTTCACTCGCCCACGATGATTACTTCGATGACGCGCAGCCAGCGTGCCCTCCTTTGGCTCGTGGCCACCCTCGCCGGTCCGCTCGGTGCGCAGGTGACAGAGTCTCCCCGCACCGTGGCCCCGGGTCGCGTGCTGGTGCGGATGGATGGCCTGAAACTTTCCTTCGATCGCGCGGACGCCGCGGGCAACACCCATAACGTGGTCGCGGTGGCCTCGACGACAGTGCGCGCCGGGCTGAGCGAGTCCGTCGACCTGCAGGTTGGGTTCGATTTCTTTTTGAAAGAAACGGTCAAGTTCAGAGGAGCGCGCGATTCCGATTCAGGGCTCGGCGACATTTCACTGCGGACGAAGTGGACGTTCTGGCGCGATGAAAAGGCGGGCGCCGCCGCGGCGTTGTTGCCGTATTTCCGGCTGCCCACCGGCAGCAGTGCCGTGGCCGGCAAGGCGGTCGAGGGGGGCGTCATCGTGCCGTGGGCGATGGACGCCGGCGCGGGATTCAAGGCGGGCGCCATGGCCCAGTGGGACGTGGTGCGCAACGACGCGGACAACGGCTACGATGCGCGCTGGTTTGTGAGCGGTTTTGCGGTGCGCGATCTGACCTCGGCCTTCTCGGTCTATGGCGAGGCCACCGTCGAGATTCCGTCGACCGGACTCTCGCATTCGGCGGCATCGATTGGCGCCGGGGTGCTCTGGCGGTATTCCAAACATCTCGAGTTCGATTACGAACTGCAGCGGGGACTCGGCGAGCGGGCTTCGGCGTGGACGCACATCTGGCGGGTCAATTGGGGGTGGTGAGGCTTGGGCCGCGCACCCACCCGAACAAGTGATCGAACGCATCATCGAATTTGCGCTGCGCCAGCGGCCGTTTGTGCTGCTCGCAGTCGCGGCGTTGCCCGGCGCCGGCCTGTGGTCGGCGGTGCACCTGCCGATCGATGCCGTGCCGGACATCACCGGCGTACAGGTGCAGATCAACACCGAGCTGCCCGGGGGCTATCCCGTGGAGTTTGGCGGCCAGTTCGAGAACCTCCAGCAGGCGCGCGCGCGACTCGCGGTAATCGTGCCGGCGGCGCTCGCGTTGATCTTCGTGCTCATTTTCCTGGCGCTCGGTAGCGTGCGCCAGGCGCTCCTGGTCTACTCGGGCATCCCGCTGGCGGTGACGGGTGGGGTCGCGGCGCTCTGGCTGCGCGACATGCCGTTCAGCATCACGGCTGCCGTCGGGTTCATCGCGCTCAGCGGCGTGGCCGTGTTGAATGGTCTCGTGATGATCAGCTGCGTGAACGAACTGCGCGAGGCGGGCCGCAACGTCCGCGACGCGGTGATCGAGGGTTCGCTCACGCGGCTGCGACCGGTGCTGATGACCGCGGCGGTGGCAAGTCTCGGGTTCGTGCCCATGGCGATCGCCACGGGAGCGGGTGCCGAGGTGCAACGCCCGCTCGCGACCGTCGTGATCGGGGGCATCCTGAGCTCGACCTTTCTCACGCTGGTGGTGCGGCCCGTGCTCTACGCGTGGTTTGAAAAAGAGCGGTCGCCGGAGGGCGCGCCGTCGCGCTGAAGATGCGCGGCGATGCAGCTCGCGTTGCGCCACCGTTCCACCCCACCCGCGTGCACGGAGGGAGTGAACCCTCGCCCTTCGCTTGGCCACCCCGAGGCAAGCTTACCCGCCGGAGGCGAGTTTACCCGCCGCCGGCGACCAGGGCCTCGGGGAATGGCCCCGCCTGCGATTCAATCGCTCCTCACTTCGCGGGCTCGACGAGAATCTTGCCGGCGGCCACCACGCTCAGGGCAATCGGGCGACCGGCGGGCTTGCGCAGGGTGACCAAGCCGGAGGCGAGGTTGCGTTCGCTCACGCGAATCGCCGTCCCCGGTTGGAGGCCATGCTGTTCGGCGAACCGCAGAAACTCCTCCGATTGCTCTGTGACCCGGACGATCCGCAGCGGCCGGTCGACCACGCAGGTCGCCAGCGTGGCGTAGACCTGCGCACTCAGTTTGCCCTGCCGGCTGGGAATCGGATCACCATGCGGATCAGTCTGCGGGTGGCCCAGCAGGGCGTCGAGGCGGTCGAGCACCTCGTCCGAAATCGCGTGTTCGAGCCGTTCGGCGTCCGCGTGGACCCGGGACCAGTCCATCTTCAGCACGTTGACCAGAAACGTCTCCACGAGCCGGTGCTTGCGCAGGACGTTGAGGGCGATGCGGCGGCCCTCGTCGGTGAGCCGCACCCCGTAGCGGGGCTGATGCTCGACCAGGCGCGCGTCGGCCAGCGCCTTGACCATGGTGGTGGCGGTGCCCGGCACGACCGCGAGCGCGCCGGCCAGCGCGCCCATGGAAACGAGCTCGTCGCCGCCGGCGGAAAGCAGCAGCACGTGCTTCAAATAGTTTTCAACGGTGCTGCTGGCCATGGTTGAATCGTAGTGGTTCACGGGTTTGAAGCAATAAAAGATTTATTTGGACTAATCAAAATAACGCTGCCTGCATCCCGGCGATGAATCTGTTCGTCCGTCAAATTCCACTCCGGGCCCTGGCCGCGATCGGCGGGATCGGGCTTGCGGGAAACCTCCTGCTCGCGCAACCGGCGGTGGCGCCCAAGGCGGGCGGGCTGCGCGAACTGACCACCGACCGGCCGGATGCGACCGAAAGCCCGTTCACCGTCGATGCCGGTCACCTCCAGCTCGAGATGAATGTGATGAGCTTCACCCGCAACCGCCTCGACGGCGTGCGCACGACGGAGTGGTCCGTCGCTCCGTTCAACCTGCGCTACGGGCTGACGCCCGCGACGGAAGTGGGAATATTCGTGGACCCATCGATCCGCGTGACGGAGCAGGTGCGCAATGGACCGAAGTCGACCGTGCGCGGTGTGGGCGACACGACCCTGCGGGCCAAATGGAATTTTCTGGGCAACGACGGCGGCCCGATCGCGTTGGGGATGTTTGTCGATCTGAAACTGCCGACCGCCGCCGCTGGTCTCGGCAACGACCAGGTTGAGGGCGCGCTCACGTTGCCGGTCGCCTACGAACTGGGCGCCGGCTGGGAGGGAGCGGCGATGACGGCGGTGGAGTTTGCCCACACGGGCTCGGGCCGGCGCGCCGTCTGGGTCAACACGATCACTTTCGCGCGCGATTTGGCGACTGACCTGGGAGGATTCGTCGAACTGACTTCCGCGGCGGGCGACGGCGCGCACGTGGCGACGGTCAATTGCGGAGTCACGCGCCGGATCGGGCCCGGGCTGCAGCTGGATTGCGGCGTGTACTTCGGTTTGTCGCGCGCGGCGCCGGACCTCACGGTGTTTGCGGGGCTGTCGCGCAAGTTTTGATTCTTTCCCATGAACGCCACGCAATCTTCCCCGCTGGACCGCAACGATGCAGCCCCAACCGCAAAAGAGACGTTTGCCTGGGACAGAAAGAAGCCGACCGTGGGAGCGGGTTTATCCCGCGACCCATCGTTCGGACTGACTTCCCATCGCGGCGTAAAGCCGCTCCGACAAACGGTCCAACGATGCTGTTTCCCAGGAGTCGATAAGCGGGCCCTCGTGGCGATTGCTTTTTTCCTCCTCGGACTCCTGCCCGGTCACGCCGCTCCGGCCAAGAAGCGCATCGTGACGACGTTCACGATTATCCAGGACATGGCGCAAAACGTCGCCGGGACCGCGGCCGTAGTGGAATCGATCACGAAGCCGGGGGCGGAAATCCACGGCTACGAACCCACGCCGCAGGACATCGTCAAGGCCCAGCACGCCGACCTGGTGTTGTGGAACGGCCTGAATCTGGAGCGCTGGTTTGAGCGTTTTTTTGGCAACCTGCGCAACGTGCCCAGTGCGGTGCTTTCCGAGGGCGTCGAGCCCATCGGCATCGAGGAGGGGCCGTACACTGGAAAGCCGAATCCGCACGCGTGGATGTCGCCGCGCAACGCCGTGATCTACGTCGAGAACATCCGCCGGGCTCTCGTGAAACTCGATCCCGCCAACGCGGCCACCTACCACGCGAATGCCCGCGCGTACGCGGCGAAATTTTCCGGCATCGAGGTGATGGTGCGGGCCGAGTTGGAAAAGATCCCGGCGGATCGGCGCTGGCTGGTGACGAGCGAGGGGGCGTTTCCCTATCTCGCGCGCAATTTCGGGATGAAGGAGCTTTTCCTGTGGGCGGTAAACGCCGACCAGCAGGGCCCGCCGCAGCAGGTGAGGAAAGTGATCGACGGTGTGCGGCAGCAGCGGATTCCCGTGGTGTTCAGCGAGAGCACGGTGAGCGACAAGCCGGCCCGGCAGGTCGCCCGCGAAACCGGCGCCCGGTACGGTGGCGTGCTTTATGTGGATTCCCTCACCGCCGCCGATGGACCGGCCCCGACCTACCTCCGGCTGATGGAGTACAATGCGCAGACGGTGGTGAAGGGGTTTTTGGGAAAATGACGCAGGGGGACCCAGCGCTGAGCGTCGTGGTCGACGGCGTGACGGTGGCCTACGCCAACGGCCACGTGGCCCTGCGCGACGCGTCATTCCGCCTCGCCGCCGGCTCGATTTGCGCGCTCGTGGGGGTCAATGGCAGCGGCAAGTCGACCCTGTTCAAGGCGATCATGGGGATTGTGCGGCCGGCGGCCGGCACGGTGTCCTTGGCCGGACAGCCGGTGCGCGCGGCGCTCAAGCAAAACCTCGTCGCGTACGTGCCGCAGGCGGAAGAAGTCGACTGGAGCTTTCCGGTGAGTGTGTGGGATGTGGTCATGATGGGCCGGTACGGCTACATGAATTTCATGCGGATGCCGCGGGCGGAGGATCGGCGGATCGCGGAAGAGAGCCTGGTGCGCGTGGGCATGGCGGAATTTCGCGAGCGCCAGATCGGTGAACTTTCGGGTGGTCAGCGGAAACGGGTCTTCCTCGCGCGCGCCCTCGCGCAGCGCGGACGCGTGATTCTGCTCGACGAGCCGTTCACCGGCGTCGACGTCAACACCGAGACCGCGATCATCAACCTGCTGCGCGAGCTGCGGGACGAGGGGCTCATCATGCTCGTGTCGACGCACAATCTCGGCTCGGTCCCGGAATTCTGCGATCACGTCGTGCTGGTGAACCGGACGGTGCTGGCGGCGGGGCCGATTGCGGATGTATTTACCGAGGAGAATCTGCTGCGGGCGTTTGGCGGGGTGCTGCGGCATTTCCGCTTCGACGAGTCGACGGTGCAAAAGCACGACGGTCGCACGGTCACGTTGCTCACCGACGACGAGCGACCGCTGGTGATCGGCAAGGGCGGCCACGTGGAATACAGCCAGCGCCGCGGGCACGAGGATGTGGTGAAGAAACGGGCGGAAGGAGAGGAGGACGTGTGAGTGAAAACGGAAAGCTTGAAATCGGGCAGCGGTCATCCGGCATCTGGCATTTCCAGACCGCGACTGGGCGCAGGCCCTTTCGTTTGCGGATTTTCCGCCGACCGATTTCGCGATTCCGCGGAATGTCATGATTGAGGCCCTCCTCGTCCCCCTGCAGTACGACTACATGCTGAAGGCGATCCTGGTGAGCGCCGTCATCGGCGGCGTCTGCGCGTTTCTCTCGTGCTTCATCACGCTGAAGGGCTGGTCGCTGATGGGCGACGCGCTGTCGCATTCGGTGGTGCCCGGCGTGGCGGTGGCCTACTACGTGGGTTTGCCGTTTGCCGCGGGGGCGTTTGCCACCGGATTGCTCGCGGCGGTCGGAATGGGATTCGTGAAGACCAAGACACGCCTGCGCGAGGACGCGGTGATCGGGGTTGTGTTCACGGCGTTCTTCGCGCTCGGCCTGCTGCTGATCTCGCTCTTTCCGAGCCAGATCGATCTGCGATCGATCGTGTTCGGGAACATCCTGGGCATCGCCGATGCGGACATTGTGCAGGTGCTGATCATCTCCGGGGTGACGCTGGTGGTGCTGGGGCTGAAGTGGCGCGACCTGCTGCTTTTTTGTTTCGACGCCAACCAGGCGCGGGCGCTCGGCCTCAACACGACCGCGCTTCATTTCACCTTGCTGACGCTGCTCTCGGCGACGGCGGTCGCCGCCCTGCAGACGGTCGGGGCCTGTCTCGTCGTGGCGATGTTCGTGACGCCCGGAGCGACCGCGTATCTCCTGACGGATCGTTTCGGAAAAATGATCGGGCTCGCGGTGGGCATGGGCGTGGGCACTTCGATGATCGGCGCGTATGCGAGTTATTTTTTCGATGGTTCGACCGGCGGATGCATCGTGACGCTGCAAAGCGCGCTGTTTGTGGTGGCGCTGGTGTTTGCCCGGAAACACGGGCTGCTGGCGGCGCGGGCCCGCCGGCGGGCGGCGAGTCTGGAGGCGGCAACGTGAACAAGGCGACGATTCACCGCCGGTGGCTGCGCCGGCATTTCCGATGAACCGGCTCCTCGAACCCTTCCAGTACCCGTTCTTGGTTGACGCGATGATCGTCGGCGCGGCGGTGGGCGCGGTGTGCGCGGTGCTGTCGTGTTACCTCGTGCTCAAGGGCTGGTCGTTGATGGGCGATGCGATTTCGCACGCGGTGCTGCCCGGCATCGTGCTCGCCTATGCGGCCGGGCTGCCGCTCGCGGTGGGCGCGTTTGCGTCGGGTCTGCTTTGCGCGGTGCTCACCGGCTACATCAAGGCCAACAGCCGGGTGAAGGAGGACACTGTGATGGGCGTGGTTTTCACGGGGCTGTTTGCCTTTGGGCTGGTGCTGTTCACGAAGGTGAAGAGCGATCTGCATCTCGATCACATTCTCTTTGGCAACATCCTCGGCCTCGCGCCGGGCGATTTGCGCGACACGCTGGTCGTCGCCGGAATCACGCTGGCGGTGGTGCTGGCGTTGCGGCGCGACCTGCTGCTCTTCTGCTTCGATCCCGGGCACGCGCGCACCATCGGGCTCCGCACCGGGTGGCTTTACTACCTGCTGCTCTCGTTGCTGGCGGTGACCATCGTGGTGTCGCTCAAGGCGGTGGGGATTATCCTGGTCGTCGCGATGCTCGTGACGCCCGGGTGCATCGCGTATCTGCTGACCGATCGGTTTGGCGTGATGCTGATTATCGCGACGTCCTCCGCCGTGGGTTCGAGTCTCCTCGGGGTTTACCTGAGTTTCTTCCTCAACGCCTCCACGGGCGCGTGCATCGTGCTGTTGCAGGCCGGGGTTTTCCTCGCCGCCTTGTTTGGCGCGCCGAAGCATGGCCTGTTGGCGTCGCGGCGGCGGCAGCGCGCCACGGCGGGCGAGGCTCCCGGGGAGATGGCGCCGCCAGCGTCGCGGGAGAATACTGCTCCGGTCCAGCGTTCATGAATCTCACGCTGTTGCCGGATGGGTTTACCGTTCCGAGATTCATCGGTTGGGGTATCCGCGTTGGGGAATGGGCGGGGTGTGAACTCCTGAGCTTCGGTCCACCCGTCGGCCCCTCGCTCCGCGCTGGAGGCGGGAAAGGGCAGGAAGATCTTTTCGGCGGAAAAAATTTCCAGACGAACCGGCTCAGCCCTCCCTGGCACGCTCCCACCACCGCCGCGCCGCGGCTCCGTTCAACCAGGCGCTCCAGGCCGGTTGGCGCCGTGGTGTCGTCTTGAGTCGCAGGCCCCGTTGGGTTTGATCGCGGTTGTTCGGCAACCAAGAGCGAAGAGATGAAAACCATTCCGATGCGATTCAGTGAAAAAGGACCAGGGTTGGCATCGTTGCGCAATCTTGGACCAAAATCGGCCGCGGCGTTGGCCCGCGTTGGCGTCAAGACGCGGGAGGATTTGCAGCGGCTCGGAGGTGTGGGCGCGTTTCAGCTCCTCAAAGAGAAGGGGATTCCCGTCTCGAAGAATATGGCGTACGCGATTGAAGGCGCCTTGATGGAAGTCGACTGGCGCGCGCTTCCTTTCGAGTTCAAGTTGGACATTAACAGTCGCCTCGCGGCTTCCTCGAGGGAAGAAGCGCTCAAACAGCGGCCGCACTCGCGGATGAAGGGCATTCGCTGACCGGCAGACGGGTGCAAGTTCGGGAAGAGTGAGGCCCATTCCCGGCAAGCGAGGATACCGATCCGGTTGCGAGGAACCGCTACTCCGCACTCGCCAAGCCCGGCGACGCTCACCATAAACACCCCGTTTTCCATTCATGCCGACCTACGATTACGCCTGCCAGAGTTGCGACCACGAATTCGAACAGTTTCAGTTGATGAGTGCCGCGCTGCTGACGAAATGCCCCGAATGCGGGGCGAAAAAGCTGAAACGATTGGTGGGCGCGGGCGCCGGGCTGATTTTCAAGGGCACCGGTTTCTACATCACCGACTACAAGAACAAGCCGGGTGGCGGTGAGCCCAAGGCGGCGGACGCGAAGTCGGCGCCCGATGCGAAGGCCGCCCCCGACGCGAAGCCGGCCGCTGCGTCGAAAACCACGTCTGAGTCGAAGCCAGCCTCCACCACCACCGCCGCGCCTGCCACCACGGGCGCGACAACCTCTGCCTCCAAGAAACCATCATCCTCATGAGTAAAAAAATTGATCGTGCGGCCCAGGGCCCGAGTTGGACTGAAGTCATTTTGGGCGCCGCCCTCAGCCTGGTTTTAGGCGTGGCGCTCGGCGCCGTCTTACTGGTATTTCGGCCGGTGGCCGCGGTAAAGGAGATGCCGAAGGAGGCGGATCGCGACAAGCGGGCGGTTTACTATCTCGAGGGCTCGCGCGATGCCGCCAAGGCAAAGCAGGTGCTGGCGAAGCGGAAGACGTTCGCCGAAGGCCGCTCGGTCGCGGTGGGAGAGGACGAGTTGAACGCCCTCGCCAGCCCCACTCCGGCCGCCCCGGGTTCCCCGGCTGCCAAAGCGGCCGAAAAGGCCAAGGCTCCGGACAAGGGCAAGACGGCGGAGAAGGGAAAAGAGGCGCCGAAGGAGGCGCCACCCGCGGCTGTGGCCGGCGGGCTTTTCGCGGTGGGCGCGCCCAATGTCCGCATCCGCGACGGGGTGATGCAGGTGGCGATGCCGGTGACCATCAATGCGCTCGATCTCGGGCTCAAGGTGGTGGCGCAGGCGCGCGGCACTTTTGCCAAGAAAGGGGACGGTTTTGTCTATGAACCAACGGAATTCTATTTGGGTTCGTGCCCGGTCCAGCGGTTGCCCTTTGTGGCGGGATATTTGCGCGACAAGGTCCTGGGCGCACAACCGATCCCGGAAGATATCAAGGGTTCGTGGGCGAAACTGGCCAACGTGACGATCGAGGGCAGCACGCTTAAGCTGACGATGCCGTGAGCCGCGGCCGGGCTTTCGCGCTGGTCCTGGTGGTGCGACTGACGGTCGGCGCCCTGTACCCGGCCGACGCCAACCCGGTGATGGTGGGGAGCGCGGCCGGTCGATTTGAGATCGCGGCGATCGATTCGACGGCGGCGCACGGAGTGGCCGCGGTGGCGGAGGAGGGCTGGCGGTTGCTCGAGGGTCCGCTGGGCCTGCCGGCGGCATTTTCTTCGCCGGTCTTTGTCCGGCTCCTCCCGTCGGCGGAGCAGGCTGGCGCCGGGCCATTTCGGGTGAACGTGGAGCCGGGCGGCGTGGTCTCCGTCTGGCTGCACGCGAGTGCCGGATCGGAGGCGGTCTTACGCCGGGCGCTGGTGCGCGGCCTCCTCAGCCGGCTGGCCGTCGCCCAAACTGGCGGGATCGAAACGCCCGCGGTACCGCGCTGGCTCGAAGAGGCCTGCGCGGGCTGGTGGGCGACGCGAGCCATCGGTGCCCAGCTGGATGCGTTGAAACTGCAGACGGCGCGGTTGAGCCCTCCCGGGATCGCCGCGTTGCTCGACTGGCCACGCGGCGGGGCGGAGCGGCCGGAATTTTCCGGCGCGGCCGTCTGGTTGCTCACCTTTCTGCAGACCGAGTCCGGCCCGGCCGGGGAATGGCCCGCCTTTCTGCGGCGGCTCCTCGCGGGGGGCGACGCCCAGGCGGCGCTCGCGGCCTGTTATCCCGGGCGGTTTTTCGGGACGGCGGCGCGGGAGCTTTGGTGGCAGACGGGCTGGCATCACGCGCGGCGGATCCGGGTGTTGCCGGTGATCGACGCCATCGAGAGCCGGGCGCAGTTGGGCGCGCTGGCCCGCTTCGTCTTCGCCACCGGCGAGGGAGAGGTGGACGTGCTGGTCTCTTTGCGGGCCGCGCTTGCGCGGAGTGGTGAGCCGATTGTGGCGGCCGAAGTGACACGGCGGGCGGTGGAACTTGGTCGCTTGATTCCGGCACTGCATCCATTTTACCGCAATGCGGGCATGGCCCTCGCCGAGGCGCTCGGTCCCGGTCAAAAAAAAGCGCAACGGTGCGACGTGTTGTGCGCGGCGTTTGAGCGGGATTGGCGCGATGCGGTCGAGCTCGAGGAGGCGGCCTCGTCCGCGCTCGATGCCTTGGAGCGCACGGCCGGTCCGCCGCCGGGCGCCTCGGCAGGGTAAGTCTTGCCCGGGCACGATGGCGCCGCGCACACTGTCGCCGTGTCGAAGAGCTTCAAAAACATCAGTGTCGTCGCGATGGCGACCATGGTCTCCCGGGTGCTCGGGCTCGGCCGTGACATGCTGGTGACCGCGGTGTTCGGGATCGAGGCACTCGCGTCGGCGTTCTACACCGCCTTCACGCTGCCGAACCTGTTTCGCCGGCTGCTCGGGGAGGGCGCCCTGACCGCGGCGTTTGTGCCGACGCTCAACGAGGAACTCAAGCAGCGGCAGCGGGCCGGGGCTTTTGTTTTGGTCAACCAGGTCGCGAGTTGGCTGTTCGTCGTCAGCGGTAGCGTGGTCGTCTGCGGGATGAGTGTGCTCTGGTTGGTGCCGCGGCTGGCGGGTGCGGCGGCGGGGTGGGGCGTCGCGGCCGACACTGTGCGGCGCTGGATGGATGCGGCGGACCTGGGAGTGATCCTGTTTCCCTATCTCATCTGCGTGTGTCTGGCGGCGGTCTGCAGCGCCGCGTTGCAATCGTTGAACCGTTTTCTCGAGCCGGCGCTTTCCCCGATCTGGCTGAATGTCGCGATGATCACGTTGCTCGCGGGTGGCGCGTACGGCGGGTGGGCGGCGACGAGCGAAGGTGCGATGCTGTGGCTTTGCGGCGGGGCGTTGCTGGGCGGGTGCCTGCAGCTGGCGGTGCCGGCGGCGGCCCTGGTCCGGGAAGGCTGGCAGCCGCGCTTTGACCTTTCGATGAGCGAACCGTTTCAACAGATCGTGCGGCTGATGGTGCCGACGCTCTTCGGCTCCGCGATTTATCTGATCAACATCTCGGTGTCGCGCTTGGTCGGACTCTCGCTGAACGAGTCCGCCGTGGCGGTGCTGAACCTCGCGACGCGCCTGATGGAGCTGCCGATCGGGGTGTTCACCGTCGCGGTTTCCACGGTGGTTTTTCCGCTGATCGCCAAGCAGGCGGCGGCGGGCGACTGGGCGCAGCTCGCCACGTCGTATCGCAAGGGCATGCGTCTCATTCTGGTGATCAATGTGCCGGCGGCGGTCGGGCTCGTGGTGCTGGCGACGCCAATCATCCGGGTGCTGTTTGAACGCGGGGCGTTTGCCGGCGGGGACACCGCGGCGATGCGGCCGGTGCTGATCGTGTTCGCCGCGGGACTCCCGTTCCTGTCGTTTGTGAACATCGTGTTGCGGGCCTTCTACGCGGAGAAAGACACGACGACACCGGTGCGGGCCGCGGTGCTGAGCTTCGTCGTCAACCTCGGGCTGAGCCTCGCGTTGATGGTGCCGCTGGGCACGATCGGGCTGGCGATCGCGAGCAACGTGGCGGTCGTGGTGCAGGCGGTGCATCTGCAAATCCACCTCGCGCGCAAGCGCACGTCCCTCGGTTTCCAGCATGTGGTGCGCGACCTGGCCAAGGTCGTCGTGGCGGCGACGGTCATGGGCGCCGTGGTGGCGGGCGGCTGGTGGGCCTGGTCGCTCCATGCCCCGGTGGGCAAACTCGCTGACGCGCTCGGGCTGGCGGTGATGATTGGCCTCGGCGTGTTCGTCTACGGCGGACTGGTCTGGTGGATGCGCATCGAGGGTCGCGACGATTTCGCCGCCGTGCTCGTGAAAGTGCGCGCGAAGTTTGCTTGAACGATGAAGTTCAAACCCGATTGGTTTCTCCTCGGCATGATCGCCGTCACCGCGCTGGCGTGGGCTTTGCCCGGGCCGGGAGCGGCGGGTGGCTGGCTGCAGCCCGAACTGCTGACGAAAGCAGGCGTGGCGCTGCTCTTCTTGCTCCACGGTCTCGCCCTCTCGTTCGCCGCGCTGCGGGCGGGGGTGCTGAACTGGCGGCTCCACAGTGTCGTGCAAGCGTGCACGTTTTTGCTTTTTCCCCTGGTGGGGGTGGGCTTGACGGTCCTGCTGGCCGGTCGCATCGCGCCGGAACTCAACCTCGGGGTGTTCTTCCTGTGTGCGCTGCCGTCGACGGTTTCATCCTCGGTGGCGATGACCGCGACCGCACGAGGGAACGTCGCCGGCGCGGTCTTCAACGCCACTTTTTCGAGCCTGATCGGCGTGGTTCTGACGCCACTCTGGGTCGCGTGGGCGATCAAGAGCACGGGGCAGACGCAACCGATTGGCTCCGTGATACTCGATTTGTTGCGGTGGCTGGTCCTGCCGCTCGTGGTGGGCCAGTTGCTGCGACCGTGGTTCGGCGCGTGGGTGCAACGCCACAAGGCGCGCCTTAGTGTGGTCGATCGGCTCACCATCTTGCTGCTGGTGTACACCTCGTTTTGCGACTCGTTCAAAGAGGGCGTCTGGTCGGGTCACGGCGTGGGACAACTCGCGTTGGTGTCGCTCGTCTGTGTCGCGCTGTTGGCGCTGGTGATGGTGATCACGTCATCCTGCTCGCGGGTGCTGGGCTTTTCGCGCGAGGATCGCATCGTGGCGATTTTCTGCGGTTCGAAAAAAACCCTCGCGGCCGGGGTGCCCATGGCGAAATTGATTTTCGGCGCGCAGCCCGGACTCGGCCTGATTCTCCTGCCAATTATGATTTATCATCCGTTGCAACTGATCGTCTGCGGCTTGCTGGCTCAGCGCTGGGGAACCCAGGATGACCGCGCATGAAGCCCGTTGGTCGCGCCGGTGTTTGCGAAATTCCGCCGGTCAGCTCTAGTCTGCGGCTGCATGCCTAATCTCTTCGATCCCTTCGCGCTCCGGTCGGTCAACCTGCGCAACCGGATCGGCGTCTCGCCGATGTGCAGGTACTCGGCCGCCGACGGGCTGGCGAACGACTGGCAGTTGATGCAGCTCGGCGCCCGGTCCGCGGGCGGCGCGGGTTTGGTGATTTGTGAGGCGACGACCGTGTCGCCCGAGGGACGCATCACCTCCGGTGACGCCGGCATCTGGCCGGCCCGGACGTGGAGCCCCTCGCGCGCGTGGTGACCCGTGGCCGATCAAAACTTTTCCATGTCCACCACCATCCCACCCACCCAACTTGTCGCCGCCCTGAACTGGCGCTATGCGACGAAGAAATTTGATCCCACCAGGACGATCCCTCCGGACGTCTGGCTCGCCCTCGAACAGGCGCTGGTGCTTTCGCCATCGTCGATCGGCCTGCAGCCGTGGAAATTCATCGTCGTAACGGACCCGGCAGTGAAGACGGCGCTGGTGGGTGCGTCGTACCGTCAGACGCAATCGCTGGACTGTTCGCACTTCGTGGCTTTCGCGGTGCGCCGTGACCTTGATGCGGCGCATGTGGACCGGCACATCGCGCGGATGGCGGAGGTGCGGGGCGTGACCGTGGAGTCATTGGGGAAGTTTCGGGCGATGGTGATGGGCAACCTCGACAAGGCGCGGGCGGGCGGAACGCTCGATACCTGGCAGGAGCATCAGGTTTACATCGCCCTGGGGCAATTCATGGCCAGCGCCGCCGTTCTTGGGGTTGATACGTGCCCGATGGAGGGCATCGAACCCGAAAAATTCGACGAGATTCTCGGCCTCGCCGGCACGGGTTACGCCACGGTGGTGGCGTGCGCCGCAGGCTACCGTCTCGCGGAGGACAAATATGCGACGACTCCGAAAGTGCGTTTCAAGCCGGACGATGTGATCGCGCGAGTGTGACAGCGGGAAACCTGCGTCCTTGCGGTCCGCTGAAAAAAGATGGCCGCCCCTTGCGGACGGGGCGGCCTGCGCTCCCGGAACCAAGAGCAGGAGATCGAAGGCGCTTGCGTCGGATCAGTAATCCGCGCCGCTGAGGCTGCGCTCGACGGAGCGCTGCCAGGATTCCAACCCGGCCGTCATGCGCTGCACCACCTCGGGATGCTGCGCGGCGACGTCGGTCGTCTCCCTGGGATTTGCGGTCAGGTCGAAGAGTTCGGTGCGCGCGACGCCGCACCGCGACTGCCCGGTCACGAGTTTGAAACGGTTCTCGGTCCCTGCCGCGTCGCCGCCAAAGTCGGAGGCCTTCGCCACCGGACGCTTGAAATTGTTGAAGAGAATATTGGCCTGCTTCGTCGTGGCCGTGGTGCCGCGCGCGAGTTCGTTTTCTCGGCCCGCCTCTTTTGTTTCGCCGCCGCGGCGCCCGGTTCGTCGCCGCCGGAGTCGGTGCCTTGGGCGCCCCAGAGCGGTTTCACATTGGCCTTGTTCCAATCGTCCCACTGCGCCTGCAACTCCTTCACTTTGGCGGGCATCGTCGCGGCGAGGTCTTGGTCTTCGTGCGGATCAGTCGCCAGGTTGTAGAGCTTCGCGGCACTTACTGGCTGCCGGCGGTCGCCCGTCAGGGTGTCGGCATTGGTGTCGTAGCGGACAAGTTTGAAGTCGCCTGACCGGATCGCCATCTGCTGCCCGAAGCGCCAGTAAAGCGCGTCGTGCGGCGCGCCGGATTTCTCGCCGCCCAGAAACGGCAGCAGGTTGACGCCTTCGAGTTTTGCCTCCGACGTTGCCGCGAGGCCGGCGGCCGTCAGTGCGGTGGCGGTGAGATCGAGTTGGATGACCGGCCGCTCAAACACCCCGGGCTTAACGCGGCCCGGCCACGCGATGACGAAGGGGACGCGAATCCCGCCCTCGAGCGTGGTGCGCTTGGAGCCGCGAAAAGGATTGTTGCGCGAACCGTTGACCGTCACGCCCGGCATGGTCGGCCCGCCGTTGTCGCTGATAAAGAACACGAGCGTGTTTCGCTCCTGACCGGTGCTTGCGACTTTCTTTCGGACCACGCCAATCGCGTCGTCCATCGCGAGCATCATCGCGGCGTAGGCGCGGCGTTTCTGGTCGGTGAGGGATGCGAATTTGGCCAACCGGTCCTGCGTGGCGTCCATCGGCGTGTGCACGGCGTTGAATGCGAGATAGAGAAACCACGGTGCACCGCCCTGGTGTTTCTCGATGAACGCCGCAGCTTCCCGGCCGAAGGCATCAGTCGTGTAGTCGAGTTCCTTGATCTGCTCGGTGCCGCGCAGAATGCCCTGGGTGTTAAAGTAACTGTGCGCACCGCCGAGGAAGCCGAAGAACTCATCGAAGCCGCGCTGCTGCGGCTGCATCGCCGGCAGCGAACCGAGATGCCATTTGCCGACGAGACCGGTGGCGTAGCCCGCCGCCTTGAGCCGGTTGGCGATCGTGACCTCGGTGACCGGCAGGCCGCCGGTGGCGCCGCCGGGATTAAACTCGTGGCCGAAGCGGGTCTGGTACCGGCCGGTCAACAACCCGGCCCGCGTCGGTGAGCAATACGGGCCCGAGACGTAGCCGTTGGTGAACCGCACCCCGGACGCGGCGAGGGCGTCGAGATTCGGCGTCGGGATATCCTTGACGCCATGAAAGCCGACGTCGGCGTAGCCCATGTCGTCACCGACGATGAGGAGGATGTTCGGCCGGGCGGGCGTCTGCGCCGCCGGGAGAGGGGGGAAGGCGGTCAGGAAGAGAAGCGCGGTGAAATACAGAATCTGGAATCTTGAATTGGGAATCTGGAATCTGGGAATTTTCATGGTGAGGGAACTGGAAAATGCCAGGCAGGCTCGTTGACGCGACGAGATTCAGCTGCAGTTGAAACGTGGAGTAGCGGAGATCGCGCACCTGTGGCCGGCCCAAACGACTGGGTCCTCTCCGCGGTCTCCGCGCCCTCCGCGTTTCAGATGCCGAATTTGGGATCAGTCGCGGCTGAAACCTTGCGCCCGCTGTTGGCGCAATGTCTCGGAGAGCCGTTTTACGATGTCGGGATGCTGGGCGGAGACGTCTTTCGTCTCGCCGGGGTCGTCGCGCAGGTTGATGAGGCGCGGACTGAATTGATCGGCTTTGGGCCCGCTGGCGGCCGGGGCTTTCTTTTTTCCAGGTGGCGTTGCGGGCACTCCCTGAATCCATTTCCACGGGCCGCTGCGAATCGCATAAACTCCACTGGCGCTCTGCAAGATGAGGTCGGGCCGCAGCGGCCTTGCGGCGGGCGCGCCGAGGAAGGCGGGCAGGACGTTGGTGCTGTCGGGCGCGGTGGTGGTGCGATCGAGTTTGGTCTCGCCGACGACGGCGGCGAGCGTCGCGAAAATATCGACGACGCCGATCATCTCGCTGCTCGTCGTGCCGGCCGGAACGTGGCCCGGCCAGCGCACGATGAACGGTACGTTGAAGCCGCCCTGCCACACGTCGTGCTTTCCGCCGCGCAGGGTGCCGTTGATTTTCAGGCCGGCCTCCATCGCGATCTTGCTCGCGCCCGTCTGGCCACCGGAAATGACGCCGCCGTTGTCGCTCGTGAAGATGATGAGCGTGTTCGCGAGCGCGTTTTGTTTTTCGAGGGCGGCGAGGATGCGGCCGACGCTGCGGTCGAGGTCGTGGATGAAGTCGCCGTAGGGGCCGGCCTTGCTTGTGCCCTTGCTTTCGGCGGATGGCGTGACGAGCTCGTGCACGGCGACGGGGGCGAAATAGAGGAGGAACGGTGCAGGCCGGCCGGCTTGTTTCGCCAGCCAACCGACGGCGCGTTCGGTGAGATCGCCCATCGTCTTCGGGTCATCGCGGCCGGGCGCATCGAGGCCGAGCGATTTATCGGTGGGCGTGAGTTGGGCGGAGCGCAGGCCGTAAACGTGGTGATTTTCGACGAACACGCGGGACTTGTCGTTGTGATTCTGTGGGACGGCGAATTGGTAATCGAAGCCGAGTTCGAGCGGGCCGGGCTTGAGTTCCCTGGTGAAGTCGACGCGCGGTTCGGTGCCGTAGCCAAGGTGCCACTTGCCGACGAAGCCGGTGGCGTAGCCGTGCTTTTTCAAGAGCGAGGCGATCGTCGGTCGCGAGGTTTCGATGAGAAGTGGGTCGAGGGTATTGGCGACGCCACCGTGATTGAGCGACGTGCGCCAGCAATAGCGACCGGTGACGAGCGCGTAGCGGGTGGGGGTGCACACGGAGGACGGCGTGTAGGCGTCGGTGAAGCGCCGGCCCTCGCGGGCGAGGCGGTCGAGGTTGGGCGTGCGCACCAGCGCCGGATCGGCGCCGTAAGCGCCGACGCTGCCGTAGCCGTAGTCATCGCTGAGGATGACGACGATATTGGGTGGGTTGGACGCGGTCGCGGCGTGGGTCGTGATGGCGGCGGCGCCGACGAGCAAGGCAGCAACCAGAGTGAGGAACGGAAGCTGGCGATGGAAAAACAGACTCATGGGATGTGGAAGACGGTGCTTTGGGGCAGGGCGGAGGTTGGCGCAATTCACCCGCCGGCCGGCGCCACCGGCAGGGCCACCACTTTCAGCCCGGGCACATCCACAAAGTCTTTCGCATTGGTCGTGAGCAGCGCGAATCCACGCTGCACCGCTTGCGCCGCCAGCCAGATGTCCTGCACCCGAAACTCCGCTCCGCGGCCCTGGGCTTCCAATTCGGCGGCCAGCCGCCCGAAGACCTGCCCCGTGGCGGCGTCAATCCGCAGCAGGGGCTTGCGCTGCAAGCGCCGCAGCATCGTCTGCGCACGCAACCGGCGCGCGGCATTGGTCATTCGCCCGACGCCGAACTGGAGTTCGGCGACGTTCACGGGCGAAAGGTAAACTGCGGCCGCGCCAGTGATGGCATGGATGTCCGCCGCCGAGATGCGCCCGCGCTCGACTTCGATCCAGATGCCGGTGTCCGCTAGCCAGCCCATGCGTCGCGCAGTCCCGCAAGCGTGCCTTTGCGTCCGTGCTTTTCCCTCGCGCGGCGCTTCGCCACGTGACCGGCCAACTCGGTGGCCGTGGCGTCGTCCAGGGTGCGGAACAAGTCGCCAAAGACCTCGAGGGCGCTGCTGCCTGACGACTCGGGCACGAGCCGCGCGAGTCGCCGGCGGTTGCGCACCAACACGATTTCTTCGCCCGAGTGTCCGACCTCGTCCAGCACCGCGCTGAAATTCCGTGCGACCGCGGTGACCGACATTTCTTTCATCGGCCGAAGCCATCTCTCCCGCTTCCCGGGGTCAACCGGAAAATCAGACTCGGTCTGATTTCCCGACCGCGAGGAGGAAGCGGGCGGAGCTCACGCGGCAAAAATGGCGCGCGAGTCGGCGGGGCGCGCGGGCGGCAACTGGCCGGCGACCCCGCTTGGCGGTCGATCCGGTGTTGCTGAAACTCGTCCAGCATTTGCGCAAGGCTTCAGCGATCGCATGGTCCTCGCCAAGCCCGGCGCCCAGCATCGGCGGCCCGACGGGCGAAGCCCTCGTGGAAGTTTACGAAGTGCCCTGACGCTTAAGCCGGGTCGGTTCCGGTCCTGGCGCCTGGACCGCGACACCTCCCACGCGCGCCGCCGGTGGCGTGCCGCTGCCAAACGCCACCGGTCACCGCATGGTATCGCCAATTTCGCTCGTAAACGGTCTGCGACGGGAAGGACCCGGCTGAGAATATTTTCCGCGCCGGGTGTAATAGTGCCGGCCCGTTTCGTTAATATGGGGATGAATGCGCTCACTTCCGCCTGACCAACCGGACCCGTCCCCCGCCGCGCCTGTGCCGCCGCTGCCAGACGCGGGACTGCCGGCGCCAGCACTTCGCTGCCGCCATGGGGCCTGCGGGCGCGGTGGCGCTGCCTGCCGCGTTGCCCGGTCGTGTCGCGGAGCGCAGATGGCGTGGGCCAGTGAAGATTTTTCCCTGAATATAATATCCATCATTCATCCTCCGCTCACATCATGATTCATCGTCTCCTCACCTTCGCCCTTTTGGCGTTCGCACTCGGTGCCGCACACGCGCAGAGCATCACCGTCTACAGCAATGGCTCCGTTGAGCGCGGCGCGACCCGCCAGCTCTCCGCCTACGTGCCGCTCAGCCCCAACACCGTCACTTGGTCCGTCAACGGCATTGACGGCGGCGACTCCACCGTCGGCACCGTCTCCGCGACCGGCCAATACAAGGCTCCCAGCATCATCCCGGCGAACAACGTCGTGACCGTGCGCGCGACGAGCACGGCCTTCCCGGCGAAATTTGGCGAGGTTGTCCTCACGATTCTCCAGCCGCAGGTGTGGTTGTGGAGCGTGTCGCCGAGCTCGGTTCCCGCCGGCAGCTTCACGATCAATCTCAACGGCTCCAATTTCAACGCGACCTCAGTCGTGAATTTCGGCGGCGTGGCGCTGCCGACGACTTACAAGTCGCCCACCGGCTTGAGCGCCACCGGCACCGCCTCCGCCGCGCAGGCCGGCACGACCGTCAAGATCACCGTCACCAATCCCGGCCTCGGCGGCATGACGAGCACGTCCGTGAATCTCGCGATCACGTCGCCGCTGCCGGTGACCGTCTCGCTCAACCCTGCGACAGCCGGCGTGCAGGTGGGCGCGACGCGGCAGTTCTCCGCGACCGTGGGTGGCACTTCCAACACATCCGTCACTTGGAGCGTGAACAACATCGCCGGCGGCGACACCACCGTCGGCACCATCTCCGCCGCTGGCCTCTACACCGCGCCCGCCGCCGTGCCGAGTCCTGCGAGCGTGACCGTGCGCGCCACCAGCGCCGCAAATCCCGCAGTGTCTGGCACCGCGGCCGTCACCGTGCAGCCCCCGCCCCCGCCCGTCGTCTCGATCAATCCCACCACTGCGACAGCACAGGCGGGCCAGACGCAGCAGTTCACCGCGACTGTCTCTGGCGCCGCCAACACGTCCGTCACCTGGAGCGTGAACAACATCGCCGGCGGCAACGCCACCCTCGGCACCGTCTCCGCCTCCGGCTTCTACGCCGCGCCGCTCAACGTGCCGACTCCCGCGAACGTCTACGTGCGCGCCACGAGCGTCGCCGATCCGACCGTCGGTGCCAACGCCACGCTCACCATCACGCAGCCGCCCGGTGGCGGCGTGGGCCTCGGCACGCCGAATCTCGCCGCGGGCCGTTTCCTCGAGCAAGCCACCTACGGCCCCACGCCCGCCGCGATCGCGCACGTGAAGACGATCGGCTACGAGGCGTGGCTCGACGAACAGTTCGCGCTGCCCGGGACGCCGATCAGCAACCCCGGCGGCATGCTCATGGGCCAGGTGCAGCAGGAATATCTCGCCCGCATCACGAGCGCCCCCGACCAGCTCCGCCAGCGCGTCGTTTACGCGCTCAGCCAGATCATCGTGATTTCGGCCAACAAGAACATCTACCCGGACGAGCTCGTGCCGTATCTCCAGATTCTCAGCGCGCACGCCTTCGGTAACTACCGCGCGCTGCTCGACACGATCTCGCACAGTTCGCAGATGGGCAAATACCTCGACCTCGCGAACAGCAACAAGCCCATGGGGTTGAGCGCCGCGAACGAGAACTACGCCCGCGAGCTCATGCAGCTCTTCACCATTGGCCTCTACCTGCTCAACCCCGACGGCTCGCGCCAGCTCGACGCCAACGGCAACCCGATCCAGGCCTACACCCAATCCACCGTGCAGCAGGTCGCGCTCGCGCTCACCGGCTGGACCTTCCTCGGCCCGAACGCGAACAACTGGGAGAACTTCGCCGGTCCGCTCGTCGCGCACGAGATCAACCACGCCCAGGGCCCGAAGGTCCTCGTTGGTGTCACGCTCCCCGCCGGCCAGACCGCGGAGCAGGACATGCAGGGGGTGCTCGACTGGCTGTTCAACCACCAGAACACCGCGCCGTTCATCGCCACGCGCCTCATCCGCGCGTTCGTGAAAAGCAATCCCTCGCCCGACTTCATCGCGCGCATCTCGGCCGTGTTCGCCAACAACGGCTCCGGCGTCCGCGGCGATCTGCAGGCCGTGGTCCGCGCCATCCTGCTCGATCCCGAGGCGCGCAACGACCTCGCGCCCGCCGACGGTGGCCGCCTCAAGGACCCGCTGCAAAACGTCGCCGCGTTCGTGCGCGCCCTCGGCGGCACGATCGCGCCGGCAAATCCGCTGCCGTGGGAGTTCTCGCGCATGAGCCAGACGCCGCTCGCGCCGAACTCCGTCTTCGGCTTCTACTCGCCCCTCTACAAGATTCCGCGCACCACGCTCGGCGGCCCCGAGTTCCAGATCTACGGCCCGACCGAGTCTGTGCTGCGCGGCAACATGCTCTGGTGGATCATCGCGAACCCCGGCGCCATCTTCTCGGTCAACACCACGCCATTCCTCAACCTCGCCGGCAACACCATCGCACTCATCGATGCGTGCGACCAGACGTTCCTCTATGGCCGCATGCCGCCGGAGATGCGCCTGAGCCTCGCCCAGGCGATCAACGCGCAAGGCGACGCGCTGCAAAAAGCCCGCACCGCGATTTACCTCACCGCACTCTCCGGCTTCTACGCCGTGCAGTATTGAAACTCGAGGGGCGGCGCTCGCCGCCGCCATCCCATCTCCCAGCTCCCATCTCCAAACTCCCATCTCCGAATTCCGATCATGCAACATCGCTCCTTCATCTCCCGCCGCAGTTTCCTTGAAAAAACCATGCTGCTCGCCGGCGCCACCGGACTCGGCCGCCTCGGCCTGCTCAACGCCCGCGCGCAAACCCTGCCGACCTCGTCCGACTACAAGGCGCTCGTGTGCGTCTTCATGCTCGGCGGCAACGACGGCCACAACACCATCGTCCCGCTCAACGGCTCCGCCCTCACCGCCTACCAGGCCGCGCGCGGCTCGCTCGCGCTGCCCAGCACGAGCGCCCAGGTGCTGCCCGTCGTCGCGAAGAACGGCACGCCCTACGGCCTCAATAACGGACTCGCCGCGCTCCACCCGCTCTGGGCGCAAGGCAAACTCGGCGCGATCGCCAACATGGGCATGCTCGTCGCCCCGACCACGCGCGCCCAATACCTCGGCGCCACCGTCGGCCTGCCGTCCAACCTTTTCTCGCACTCCGATCAGGTCCTCTCGATGCAGGCCGGCGATCCCAACGGCTCCGGCGGCTCCGGCTGGGCCGGGCGCGTGGCGGATGCGACGCGCAGCCGGAACGCCGCCTCGACGTTTCCACCCGCGATCTCGTTCGCCGGCTCCTCGCTCTTCTGCTCGGGCAACATCGTGCAGTCCACGAGCCTCATCCCCGGCTACAACCTCTGGGGCGATGGCATGACCGCGTGGCCCGCGAGCGCCGCCAACGCGAAGAAGCAGGCGCTCCAGGAGATCATCACGCTCAATAGCGGCGTCTCGATGATCCAGGCCGCGAATGACGTGCGCGCCGACGCCATCGAGCTCAACGGCATGCTCACCGGCCTCCAGGGCACCGGCTTCGCGACCCAGTTCCCCGGCACGAGCCTCGGCCAGCAACTCCAGCAGGTCGCGCAACTCATCAGCCTGCGCAACCAGACCGGCATGAAGCGCCAGGTCTTCTTCTGCGCGATCGGCGGATTCGACACGCACTCGAGCCAGGATTGGGCGCACTGGAATTTGCTGACGAACATCTCCGACGCGATGGCCGCATTCTACAACGCAACCATCGAAATGGGCGTCGCCGACGGCGTGACGACCTTCACGGCGAGCGAGTTCGGCCGTAGCCTGCAACCGAGCGGCAGCGGCTCCGATCACGGCTGGGGTAACCACCATCTGGTTATGGGCGGCGGTGTGAAGGGCGGCGACCTCTATGGCGCGTTTCCCGATCTCGCACTCGGCGGCCCCGACGACACGGGCAACCGCGGTGTGCTCATCCCGACGACCTCGCTCGACCAATTTGGCGGTACCTGCGCGAAATGGTTCGGGGTGGTGCCCGAGGACATGCCATCGGTGTTCCCGAATCTGGACCGCTTCCCGACCGCGGACCTTGGCTTTCTGGCGTGAGATCAGCGCCGGCGCGCGGCAGTTGCCAGCGGGCCGGCGGACGTGCATCCTCGGGCCCGGCATGAGCGCCGATTCCAGTCCACCCGCCGTTTCACCCGCGCAGTTTCAAACCACCCGCTGGAGTTTGATCGTGCGCGCGCGTGGCCAGGGTGCCGTGGCGCGCGCGGCGCTGGAGGCGTTGTGCCGGGCCTACTGGTTTCCGCTCTATGCGTTTGCACGGCGCAACGGCGCCTCGCGGCACGATGCGGAGGATTTGACCCAGGCGTTTTTCTCCCATGTGCTCGCGAGCGATTTCATTGCCCGCGCCAATCCGGAGAAGGGCCGCTTCCGTTCGTTCCTGCTCGCGTCGCTGCGGCATTTCATGGCGAAGGAGCATGCGCGCGAAACGGCGCAGAAACGCGGTGGCGGCAACCGCCCGGTGGATTTTGACGAGCACGCCGCGGAAGAACGCCTGGGCCTGACCGCAGCGCGGGCCGAGCTTTCGCCCAGCGATCATTTCGAACGCGACTGGGCGCTCGCCTTGCTCGAACAGGCGCTGGACCGGCTTGGTGCCGAGCAGCGCGCGATGGGCAAGACGGAGCTGTTTTCCCGGCTGCGCCCGCTCCTGCGCGCCGGCCCCGAGCGCGGCGACTACGAGACGCTCGCGGTCGAACTCGGCCTGGCCAAGGGTACCCTGGCGGTGACGGTGCATCGGCTGCAGCAGCGCTACCGTGAACTTGTCCGCGCCGAAATCCTCCATACGATCACGGATGCGGACGATCTCGAGGATGAACTGCGCCACCTCCTTTCCCTTCTGCAACAGTGAAGCCAATCCCGTGCACCCTTCCCCCGCCGAGATCCTCCGGGATCCGGCGAGCGCGCCACGTCGCCGGACGCACTGGCCGGGGGCTGGGTCGCGGCGACGTTGCCCCGCGCAACTGACCGATGCAAGTGTCTGGCTCCGCACCGACCTGCCCATCCTGCCACGCGCCGCTCGATCCTCGGGTCCTGGGTGGGCTGTGCCCGCGTTGTGTGTCCGGCTGGATGCTGGCGGATTCGCCGCCCGTGCCGTTGCGGGACGGGGTCGCCATGCCGGGCCTGCCCGTGAGCCAGCTGGGGGATTACGAACTGCTCGCGGAACTGGGCCGGGGAGGGATGGGTGTGGTGTTTCGCGCCCACCAGACGAGTCTGGACCGCGTCGTCGCGTTGAAGCTGATGCACCAGTCGCTCAGCGCGGACCCCGGATATGCGGCGAGGTTTCTCCGGGAGGCGCGCCTGGCGGCCAGTCTGCGGCATCCTGGAATCGTGACGATCTACGATCTCGGCCGGCTCGACGGCGTGCCGTTCTTCACGATGGAGATAGTCGAGGGATCCAGTCTGGAAAGGCTGCTGGCCGACGGCCCGGTCGCGGCCGCGCGCGCGGCGGAACTGGTGATGATCGTCGCCCTGACGATCGCTCACGCGCACGAGCGCGGGGTGGTGCACCGCGATCTGAAACCTTCGAATGTGCTGCTCGATCTCGACGGCCGTCCAAAGCTCGCGGACTTCGGACTCGCCAAGGATCTCACGGCCCCGGCGCCCCAGGGCACGACCCAACCGGGATTTGTGGTCGGGACGCCGGCGCACATGGCCCCGGAGCAGGCGGCGGGCGACACGAGCGGCCAGCCGGCGGTCGACATCTACGGGCTTGGCGCGCTGCTCTACCACCTGCTCACCGGTGGTGCGCCGCACTCGGCGACGACGTTGGAAGCCATCCTCCGCCAGATTGTCGACGAGGTGCCGCTGGCGCCCTCCACACTCGTGGCCGATATTCCCGCGCCGATTGAGGCGATCACGATGCGCTGCCTGGCCAAACGACCCGAGGAGCGCTATGCTACGGCCCGCGACGTGGCGGCAGAGCTGGAACGGTTCCTCAGCGGGCAGCCCGTGCAGGCGATGGGCGAGGCGGCGGGTCGCACGACCTTTCTGCTCGACGCGGCGAGCCCGCGGCTGCGCGCCTACGATCTGTTCCTCCAGGCGCAGCGCCAGCACGACGAACGGGGCCTCGTTTCGGATTCCATGGCCGAAGTGGAGGCGTTGCTGCAGGACGCGTTGCGACTCGATCCGCGCCTGGCCCGCGCCCATCTGCTCTTGTGCGAGATCCACCTCGCGCACTTCTTCGTGGGTTTCGATCCGTCAGTGGCGCGGTTGCGCAAGGCCGAGGCGGCGCTGGCGGCGGCGGAGGCGCTCGGCGCCGAGGCGACCGAGCTCATGCGCATGCGCGGCTTCTTCCTCTACTGGGGCCGGCGCGACAATGTCGCGGCGGCCCGGGCGTTCGAACACGCGGTCCGGGCGATGCCGAATAGCGCCGACGCGATCTACAACCTCGCCCTGGTCCACCGCCGTTCAGGGCGGTGGGAGAAAGCGATTGCGGGGCTGCACCGGGCGCGGGAGCTCGATGCGCGTAATCCGCGCATCGCCCGCGAAATGGCCTATACGCTCGAAATGCTGCGGGACTATGCCGGGGCGCTGCACGTGTTTCGCAGGCAGCAGGTTCTCTCGCCGAACGATCCCGCGCTCCAGGCGCTGGTCATCGTGACCCAGCTCTGTCTCGACGGCGATTTGGATGCGGCCTGCGCGGCGCTCGCGACGCAGCCGGCGGACGCCGACGGCATTCTCGGCAAGTGGCGGGCGTTGTTCGAGGCTTGGCGCGGGCGAAGCGTGGAGGCGCTCGCCGCGCTGCCGCCGTTGCTGGCCCGGGGCGGCGTGGGGCTCGCCGAGGAACTACTGCTGCAGGCGCGCGTGCGGCAACTGGCCGGCGACCCCGCCTGGCGGCCGATGGCGGTGCGGGCGGCCGGGGTGTTGCAGCCGGAGGTCGCCGTCGAGCATGCGGGTGCCGCGGTCCCGCTGATGATGCTCGCGACGATCGAGGCGATGTTGGGCGACGGCGCGGCGGCCTTGCGGCGCGCCGATCGCGCGGTGGAGCTGAGGTTGGCGAGCGGTGACGCCGTCCTCGGTGCGGTGCTGGCGGGCGCCCGCCTGATCCTGCGTGAGCCGAGCCGGTTGCAGGTCTGCGCGCTCCTCGGGCCGGAAGCGGACGAGTGCTTTTTCGCAGAGCTGAAGAAATGGATCAACCAGCCGTCGGCGGTCGATCCGGTGATGCTGAAACTCGATCCAGCATTTGCGCGGTTGCGCGGGGATGCGCGGTTCGGGGCGTTAATCGCGGAAGCGCAGGTGCCGCTGCCAGCCGCGCCCTAGACCGGATATTGCACGCTCTCCTCTCCGGCGAAACTGCACGCGACCGACCCCCGATGGATCGGCCCCAGCGTGCGGCGAAATCGCTTGGCGCGCCCGCGCGCGTCGCGGCATGATGGCCGCGACCAATGAACAGCGCCCACCGCACGACCTTCCGCCAGCTTTGGTGGGCGCCACTCCTGTGCCTTGGCGTCGCGTGGGGCCTGGGGCTCACTCCCCTTGTCCACTCGCTCGAATGGCGGACCCTCGACTGGCGCACCGCGTTTCGCGTGTATTTCCAGCAAACGCCCGACCCGCGCATCGCGGTCGTCATCTACGGCGACGAGACCGATGCCGCCTCGCCCGCGTTGCAGTGGCCGCCGGATCGCAGCGTGCACGGCGATTTGCTCCGGTTCATCGCCGTCGGCAAACCCAAGGTGATCACGTTTGATGTGATCGTTGATGCGACGCGCGAGGGCGAAGGCGACGCCAAGCTGGCGAACGTCGTGGGTCTGCTGGCCCGCCGCGGGGTGAAGGTCGTGACCGCGGCCTTTCGCAACAGCGAGCCCGGCGAGCCGGCACCCGGCATGGAGGGCCCCACGCGGCCGCTGCAAAACGTCGTGGGCGACCTCGACCGCCTGCTCGGGGACAAGGATGCCGTCCGCCCGTTTCCGCTGCTGCGCGCGGTGAGCCGTTACGGCTTCGCCGACATCCCGCAGGGTAGCGACGGCGTCCAGCGGGAGATTCCGGTGGTGGTCCGCATCGGCCGCGACGTGTTTCCCTCGCTCGCGCTGCAAACGCTCATGTGTTACCTCGACGTGCCCGAAGAGAAGGTGCGGCTGCGGCTGGGCGACGCGCTTTATCTGGAAACGCCCGCGCGCACGTGGCGCCTGCCGGTCGACGAGACCGGCCGGTTCCTGCTCAACTACCGTTACGACCGCGACGAACTCGGCGACGACTTCGCGACCTACAGCGTGCTGCAGGTGCTCGTGCAAACGAATGCGTTCTATGTCGAAAAGAAGCCCTTCGCGCCCAAGCCGCCGCCGTTCGAGGACCGCATCGTGCTGATCGGGCAGGCGGTCACGGGCAAGGCCGACGCCGGCGCGACCCCGCGGAGCGGACTCACGCCCCTCGTGCTCGTGCATGCCAATTTCATCAACAACGTGCTCGCCGGCGATTTCGCGCGACGCGTGCCTGCGTGGGCGATTTGGGCGGGCGCGCTGATGCTGGGCTATGCGGGCCTGTGGTGGCTGGCGGATCGCTCGGTGCTGGTGCTGTGCGGCGGGGCGGTATTCGGAGTCGTGAGTTATCTCTCGGTCGGGGTGTGGTCGTGGGTGTGGTGGAGCTGGTGGTTTCCGCTGACGGCGCCGCTGGCTGGCTTCGGGGCGCTGCAGTTCATCGTCATCGGCAACCGCATTGTGCGGGAGCAGCGCCAAAAGCAGGAGATCAAGGGCATGTTCGGCAGCTACCTTTCGCCCGTGCTGGTCGAGCGCATGGCGAAGAGCGGCCAGTTGCCGCAGCTCGGCGGGCACGAGGAGGAGATCACCGCGTATTTTTCGGACATCCAGGGATTCTCGTCGTTTTCGGAAAAGCTGCCGCCCGCCCGGCTGGTGGCGCTCATGAACGAGTATCTCACGGTCTGCACCGACATCGTCCAGGACGAGCAGGGCACGCTCGACAAATACATCGGCGATGCGGTGGTGGCGATTTACGGCGCGCCGATTACGCTGCCGGACCACGCGTTTCGCGCGTGCGTGGCCGCCGAGCGCGTACAACTGCGCATCGGCGAACTCCGCGCGAAGTGGCGCGCCGAGGGCGACAGGTGGCCGGAGGTCGTCTGGAACATGCGCGCGCGCATCGGGCTCAACACCGGCCGTTGCGTCGTCGGCAATATGGGCAGCCGCTCGCGCTTCAGCTACACCATGATGGGCGACGACGTGAATCTCGCCGCGCGCATGGAATCGGGCGCGAAGGCGTGGGGCGCGTATACGATGTGCACCGAGGCCACGAAGCTCGCGTGCGCCCACCACGGCCGCGATCGGGTGGTGTTTCGGCCGCTCGGAAGAATCGTCGTCAAGGGCCGCGCGCAACCCACGGAGATTTTCGAAATTGTCGGGCTCAAGGAAAACGTGACGGCGCAAACGCTCGAGGGCCTCGGGTTCTTTCGGCAGGGCCTCGCTTGCTACCAGGCGCAGGACTGGGCCGGCGCGCGGGAGTTTTTTGAACGCAGCGCGAAGCTCGAGCCACACCAGCCCGGCACTCCGGGAGTTACCGGCAACCCCTCGCGCATCTATCTGGACATCGTCGAACACTTCAAGGCCGACCCCCCCGGCGCCAACTGGGACGGCGTTTACCACATGAAAGAAAAGTAAGCTGCCGGGGAGAATCTCGCTTGGTGGCGGTTCGGCGCCCGGAGGGATCCTCCGGGACATCTCACGATAGCCCTTGAAACTGGAAGCGGCTCCGATACGATGTCGGCGTTTGCTGGCGGAACCGGCCTTGGATCTTCAATTCACCAACCCATGAAAAAACTACTGAGTCTCGTTGCGGCTGCGGCTTTCGCGGCGCTGTCGGCGGCCACCGCCCAGGCGCAGGATTCCAAAATCGTCAAGCTCATCGGCAACCCCGCCAACGCCACCATCACGCGCGGCGGGCAGACCTTGCCGGCGGCCGACGGCATGCCCATCCTGGTCGGCGACGTGATTAACGCCGGCGCGGGCGTCGATGTTTTCTACCAGCCGTACTTGGGTGCCGTCGCCACGTTGAAGGCCGGAGGCAAGGCCAAGGTCGAAGCAATTGAAGCGAAAGATGCCTTGCTCGACATGACGGGCGGCGGTTCGGTCGTCGCGCAGATCGAGCCCAATAAGGGCAATAAGTTTTCGGTGCGCACGCCCAAGGGCGTCGCTGCCGCGCGGGGGACCATCTACAACGTGACGGTTGCCGGGCAGGCCTACACAGTGGTGACCATGGGTGGCACCGTTCAAGTGCTTACGGGAACTTTTACCACGATGAACGCGGTCTCCACCGCCGTTACTCAGGGTGGTGCCAACTCGGTGAGCCTTAGTGCCCGTCAATAAATAAGGTTTACATCTTTGGAAAGCCGCTGTAATCCTATGAGTAGATGGTGCATGTCCGTGATATTCGAAAGAAGCTGCGAGTTTTGTGGCCGCATCTCAGTGAAAGGTCGCGACGAATGATT
>SXSC01000350.1 GCA_005792355.1 Opitutaceae bacterium | reverse complement strand
GGCGCGACCAATAACTTTCGTGACGTGTAGCTGCGAGCGCCAGCGAGTGGACCACCGGCGCGCTCCACTCGCTGGCGCTCGCCGCTACTTGTCACGCTACTTTGCGGTCGGCACACTAGAATCCGCCGACGACGGACAAGTCTCGGATTTTCAAACCGATGTATTCCGGAACGGTAAGCCCGTTCGGCCGACCTCCGTCATCTCCTCCCGGTATCTTTGCGTGAGATTTCCGGATCACCCCACGGATTCAAACCGTACAGGGATTGGCCGGTCTTCATTCTTGGGCGCACTGAATCCATGACAATATCCGGTCCGTTGCGGGGTGAGGGCACCCCGCCTCCAACCAAACATCGGCCGCGGAAGCCGACGCGCTCAGATCAACCCGAGCTTCATCTTCCCTTCCTCGGAAATCATCTGCTGATTCCACGGTGGCTCCCACGTGATGCGCACATCGGCATCGCTGACGCCCGGCACGAGAAGGATCTTCGACTTGGCGTCCTCGGCGATCGCCGGGCCCATGCCACAGCCGGGGGCGGTGAGCGTCATCGCGACAACGACGCGGTAGCCCGGTTCAGGTGTGGAAACTTTTTCCACGTCCATTGAATAGACGAGGCCGAGATCGACGATGTTGACGGGGATCTCCGGGTCAAAAACATGGCGGAGTTGCGCCCAGACGGCCTCGGGATCGGGCGCGCCACCGGCGAGCGTCGAGGTGGTCACTTTCGTGTCGGCCACCTGTTCGCCGATGGCGTCGGCATCCTTGCCGTCAATGCGGAAGAGGCCGAAATCAGTCTGGACGGTATAACTGCCCCCGAGCGTCTGGTGGATGAAGACGCGGGAGTTGGCCGCGAGGGTTTGCTTGTCGCCCGATGGAATCTGGGTGGCGGTGACTTCGCGGCTCAGCGTGCGTTCGCGGTTCATGGTCACTTCTTGAATTTGGCCTGGATCAGATTGCGGAGGGCGGCGTGGAGCTCGTCGTTGGTGAGGCGGTTGAGAACCTCTTCGAAGAAGCCAAACGTGAGCAGTTCGTCGGCGGCGGCCTTGGCGATGCCGCGCGACTGGAGGTAAAATTCCTGTTCGGGGTCGATGCGGGAAGACGTGGCGCCGTGGGTGCAGCGGACGTCGTTGGCCTGAATCTCGAGGCCGGGCAGGGAGTTCGCCTCAGCCTCGTCGCTGAGCATCAAGTTGCGATTGCTCTGGTAGGCATCGGTCTTCTGCGCGTCGGGATCGACGATGATGAGGCCGGAGAAGATCGTCCGGGCGCGGTCGAGGAGGGCGTTCTTGTAGAGCAGGTCGCTCTTGGTGTTGGGCGCCTGGTGAATTTGCAGCGTTCGCTGGTCGAACTCCTGATCGTCGTGGGCGGCGGTGAGCGCGAGCATCTCGGAAAATGCGCCGGGCGCCTGGAGTTGCGAGAGCGACTCATGGCGCGCCTGCCGGGCGCCGAGGTGCAGGTTGAGCGACTGCACGCGGGCGTCGCGGCGGACGACGGTGGAGTTCGATTGGAACGAGAGCGTGCGGTGACTCCAGTCCTGTTTGCCGACGTAAGTGACCTGGGCGCCGTGTCCCGCGTAGAGGTCGTTGGCGCCGACGGCGAGCTGGGCCTCGGCATCGTGGGCGGAGCCGAAATAATCGATCACCGTCACGCGGGCGTTCTCCCCGGTGACGACCAAGGTGTGCGGGAAGACCGCGGCCGTGTCGCCCAGCGCATGGGCGAACACGCCGATGGGCAGGTCGATCTCGACGCCACGGGGCACGTAAACGAATGCACCGTCGGAGAGGAACGCTTCGTGGAGTGCGGAGAACTTGGCCGAGCCGAGTTTGGGCGGCTGGGCCAGCAGGTGTTCGCGGATGAGATTCTCGTGCTGGACGAGGGCGTTTTGCAGCGTGTCGACGACGACACCGCGCCGGGCCAGATCGGCGGTGAGCGTCTCGCGCGAGTGGAGCCGGCCGTTGGCGAAAACGAGTTTCGCGGCTTTCCTGATTCCGATGGCCGTGTGCGGCACGGTCGCGACGGGGGAGGGCAGGGTGAAGCCGTTGAGCGTCAGCGTTGTGATCGTGCTGAAGCGCCACGATTCATCGGTGCGCGCGGGCATCGGCAGCGACGCGAAACGATCGTAGGCGGCGCGCTTGCGGTCGAGCCACCACGCCGGCAGCGCCGGGAGGCTGGCGAGATGCGCGGCGAAAACCCCGGCGGTGAAGGAGCCGGTGAGGGTGGGCGTGGCAGTGAGGGTGGACATCGTTAGAATGATCAATGACAAATGACCAAGGACCAAGGAGGTGCCCGATGACCATTGGTCATTGGGCCTTGGTCATTGCGTCGGCGTCAGCCGACGCTTCCTTCCATCTCCAGATCGATGAGGCGCTTGAGCTCCACCGAGTACTCCATCGGGAATTGGCGGGCGAGGTCGTTGATGAAACCATTGACGGCGAGACTCATGGCCTGGCCTTCGGTGAGTCCGCGCTGCTGCATGTAAAAAATCATTTCCTCGTTCACCCGCGAGACGCTGGCTTCGTGTTGCACGTAGTTGCGGTCGCCGCGCACGGTGATGGCGGGATAGGTGTCGGTGCGACTGTTGGTGTTGATGAGCAGCGCGTCGCACTCGGTGTTGTTCTTGCACCCCTTGAGGTGCTTCGGGATGTGCACGACGCCGCGATAAGTGCTGCGACCCTGGCCCACCGAAATGGATTTCGCGACAATGTTGGAGGTGGTCTCGTCCGCGGCATGGATCATCTTGGCGCCGGTGTCCTGGTGCTGGCCGTCGTTGGCGAGGGCGATGGAGATGACCTCGCCGCGGGCCTTGCGGCCCTTCAGCACGACGCCGGGATACTTCATCGTGAGCCGCGAGCCGATGTTGCAGTCGATCCACTTGATCTCGGCTTCCTCGTGCGCGACGCCGCGCTTGG
>SXSC01000349.1 GCA_005792355.1 Opitutaceae bacterium | reverse complement strand
GGCGCTCGCGATGATGGATCACGCGAACATCGCCAAGGTCCACGACGCAGGCGCCACCGCCACCGGCCGGCTGTTCTTCGTGATGGAACTGGTGCGCGGCGTGCCGATCACGAAATACTGCGACGAAGGCCAGCTCACGCCCACCGCGCGGCTCGAACTTTTCATCAAGGTCTGCCACGCCATCCAGCACGCGCATCAGAAGGGCATCATCCATCGCGACATCAAGCCCTCGAACATCCTCGTCACGGTGAACGATGGCGTGCCCACGCCGAAGGTGATCGACTTCGGCATCGCGAAGGCCACGCAGGGCCGCCTGACCGACGCGACCGTCTTCACCGCCTTCGAGCAGTTCATCGGCACGCCGGTCTACATGAGCCCCGAGCAGGCGGAGATCAGCAGCGTGGATATCGACACGCGCAGCGACATCTACTCGCTCGGCGTGCTGCTCTACGAACTGCTCACCGGCCGCCCGCCCTTCGATCCGAAGGCCTTCGCCCAAGCCGGCGTGGATCAGATCCGCCAGCAAATCCGCGAGGTGGAGCCACAGACTCCGTCGCGCCGGCTGCACACGATCAGCGACGAGGAGCGCACCACGATTGCCCGGCTGCGTGGCACCGCGCCGGCGCAACTCTCGCTCCTGCTCCGCGGCGACCTCGACTGGATCGTCATGCGTTGCCTCGAGAAGGATCGCACGCGCCGCTACGACACAGCCAACGGGCTGGCGCTGGATATTCAGCGGCACCTGCGGAACGAACCGGTCGTGGCGCGTCCGCCAAGCACCGCGTATTTGTTGCAGAAGCTGATTCGGCGGCACCGCCTCGGTTTCGCGGCCGCCCTCGCGATCACCACGACGGTGGTGACTGGCGCCATCTTCAGCACGTGGCAGGCGGTGCGGGCGACCCGTGCCGAGCAAACCGCTAAAACGGCCCGCGACGCCGAAGCACGTCTTCGCCAGGTGGCCGAAACTCAGGGGACGATAGCGCGCCAGCGGGCCTACGCGGCGGACATGCAACTCGTGCAACAAGCGCTCGACGGCGATAATCTCTACCGGGCTCGCGAACTGCTCGACCGGCAAAAGCCGCTCGCCGGGCAGCAGGATTTGCGCGGCTGGGAATGGCGTTATCTCTGGCAGTTCTGCCGGTCGGATGCGCTGGGCGAATTCTGCCAAAAGCCCTCGAGCATCCGGGCGCTTTCACTCTCGGGCGACGGCCAGTGGCTGGCCATGGTGGGCGGGCGACCCAGGGTGTCCGTTTGGAATATCGCTACCCGCGAGGAAATTGCGGTTCCTGTCACGGGTGAGGGCAGATTTGTGGTGTTTGCTCCGCGCGGTCCGCTTCTGGCCGCCGCCAGCTCTGGGTCGGAGAACGTCCCGGAAGCAACGCGGCATCCCGTCGTGATTTGGAACGTCGAGACCAGGCAAGCGCTGCGTGAGCTCCACTTGGGCGGAGAATGCGGCGGATTGTCGTTTTCCGACGACGGGCAAACATTGGTCACCTCGACGTTGGCTGAGGACAATCAGATCACCCTCTGGCGCGTCGCCGATGGCAGTGTCATCCGCCGAATCCCAGCGCCTCGCAACCGCCTTTTCGAAGGCACCCCTTTCGCCGCCACGACCGATTTGAATTTGGTTGCCCATGGCACACCAGGGCAGCAACTCCGGGTGGTCGACACAAACAGCGGGCTCGAGCGGTGGAGTCAGGAAGGGGCCGCAAGAGGAAACTTCGTTACGGCGCTGGCCTTTTCAGCCGATGGCCGCCTGCTCGCTTCAGGCGCGGGCTTCGAAGATCCAGCCATCCGCCTGTGGGATGCGGCCACTGGAAAGATGATTCGGTTGTTGGAAGGGCACCAACATTGGGTCGCGGCGCTCATATTCTGGCCGGATGGGAAGACGCTGGCTTCGGCGGGCACTGATCGCACCATTCGAGTTTGGGATGTCGCGAGCGGCCGGCTGCTGAACACTCTCCGCGGCGAAAAACTCGAGGTCTGGCGCCTGGCCCTCCTGCCTGACCGAGCCACCCTGATCAGCGGTGGGAAAAGCGGAGCCGTTTCCCTGTGGAATGCTCTGGCACCGCGCAATGAGGATGCGCGAACGCAACTTCCCGTGCCGGTGGCGTCGTGGCGATTTGCCAACGACAGCAAATCGATCCTGACGGTGGAAAACGATGGCCGCGTCGCCCGGTGGCATGGCCGCGGTTTTCGCGAAACGAAGGCCGAACTTAATCTTGGCCCGATCGCCACAAACTTTCCAAGCCTGACCGAAATTTCGCCCGATCTGCGGTTTGTCGCTCTCAAGCGAAACAATACCGCTCGCGAAGTGGAGGTCTGGGATGCCACCACCGGAAGCCTGCGCTACAAGTTCCCCGCGGCCGCAAATACCTTTCCTTCTGCAGTCTTCATGGATCGCCACACGCTTCGCGTATTCGATGAACGGAACGCAGACACCATGCTGTGTCGCGAGTGGGATCTGAAATCAGGCAAAGCCACGCAAACCTGGCGCATCCCAGTCCGCGGCACCGGGATTGTGGGGGTGACATTTTCCCCCGACGGCCAGCAGTGCATTGCCTCGCCCTATTCCGGTCCGGCCTTGGTTTACGACCTGCGCACTGGACTTGATTCCCCAGTGGCGCAAATCCCCGCACTCGCTTCTCCAAAGTTTTCATCGGACGGCACCCTCCTGGCGACCCCGCTGTCGGGGCTTCATGTCGTCAAGCTCCGGGAGACGTCGACGTATCGGGAAGTCGCCGCGCTTTCCTCCATGATGAGGGTGCCGCATTCGGTCGCCTTCTCACCGGATGGCACGCGGCTCGCCGTCGGAGCCGCCGGCCGGGAAGCCATCGCGCTGTGGAACACGCAAACGCGTGAGCCGGTGCTCGCACTCGAGAAAAGCGGCTCATTAAAGTTCATAGCCACCGCGTTTTCTCCGGACGGCAACTGCCTGGGATCGAGAAGCACTTTGGGGTCGGAAAATCACGGCATCCTCCACCTCTGGCGCGCTCCGTCGTGGGAGGAAATCGCGCAAGCCGAAAAGGCGCAGGAGGCGTCCGCGAAAAAGCCATGAACGCGAAAACTTCCCGCGATGAACAATTGTTTGCCGATGCGCTGGCGCGGCCGAAAGCCGAGCGCGCGCTCTTCCTTGCGCGGGCGTGTGACGGTGATGCCGCGTTGCTGGCGCGGATCGCCGCCCTCCTCGCCGCGCACGATGGACCCGAAAGCGTGATGGCCTCTTCGCCGGTAACGCGGCCCGCACCGCAGCCGGACCTGTCCGCCGTAGGCTCGGCGAAGGCGGAGGAAAAACCCGGCGACCGCATCGGCCACTACAAACTGCTCCAGCAAATCGGCGAGGGCGGCTGCGGCGTCGTTTACATGGCGGAGCAGGAGGAGCCCGTCCGCCGCCGCGTGGCGCTGAAGGTAATCAAGCTCGGCATGGACACCAAGGCCGTCGTCGCTCGCTTCGAAGCCGAGCGGCAGGCACTCGCGCTGATGGACCACCCGAACATCGCCAAGGTCCTCGACGCCGGCGCGACCGCCACCGGCCGGTTGTTCTTCGTGATGGAACTCGTGCGCGGCGTGCCGATCACGAAATACTGCGACGAAGGCCAGCTCACGCCCACCGCGCGCCTCGAACTCTTCATCAAGGTCTGCCAGGCGATTCAGCACGCGCATCAGAAGGGGATCATCCATCGCGACATCAAGCCGTCGAACATCCTCGTCACCGTGAACGACGGCCAGCCCACGCCGAAGGTGATCGATTTCGGGATCGCGAAGGCCACGCAGGGCCGGCTGACCGACGCGACCGTCTTCACCGCCTTCGAGCAGTTCATCGGCACGCCGGTTTACATGAGCCCCGAGCAGGCGGAGATCAGCAGCGTGGATATCGACACGCGCAGCGACATCTACTCGCTCGGCGTCCTCCTCTACGAATTGCTCACCGGCCGTCCGCCGTTTGATCCGAAGGTTTTTGCTCAAGCCGGCGTGGATCAAATCCGCCAGCAAATCCGCGAAGTGGAACCTGCGCGTCCGTCCGCGCGACTGGGCACCCTCGACGACGACGAACGCACGACGATCGCGCGACTCCGCGGCACGCCCGCGGCCAATCTCTCGCTCATCCTGCGCGGCGATCTGGATTGGATCGTGATGCGCTGCCTCGAAAAGGACCGCACGCGCCGCTACGACACTGCCAACGGACTAGCTGCGGACATCCAGCGCTACCTGCGGAACGAACCGGTGATCGCCCGCCCGCCGAGCACGGCATATTTGTTGCAAAAACTGATCCGACGTCACCGCCTCGCATTCGCTGCTGGGGCGGTAATTGCCGGCGTGTTCGCGGTGGGCGTGGTCGTCAGCACCTGGCAGGCGGTCCGCGCGACGCGCGCCGAACGCGAACAAACTCTCCTACGAGAAGCTGCGCAAACGGCGCAGGCCACCGAAACTCGGCTGCGCCACCAAGCCGAAACGCAGGAGCTGCTCACGCGCCAGAAAGCCTATGCCGCCGACATGAATCTCGCCCAGCAGGCGTTTGGGTTGGATAACCTGGAGCGAGCCCAGGAACTGTTGAACCGGCAGCGACCGCAGCCAGGGCAACCGGATTTGCGCGGCTGGGAGTGGCGCTACCTTTGGCAATTTCGGCACGGTGAGGTCGATTCCACCTTGTGCGTGAAAAACGATCCGTTGGAGGCGGTGGGATCGCTCGCGATGTCGGCCGATGCGGCGTGGCTCGCCGTCGGCAACAACGAGAACGGCCGGCTTTCGATCTGGAACCTGCACACGCGAACCGAAACGCAGGTTCCCGCTGGCGAGCAGAAGGTTCGCCTGGTGTTTTCACCGCGGGAACCGCTGCTCGCGTTTTCCACGGAAGCCGCCATCGCGTCGGCGCGACCCGAATACTGCATTGTCTTGTGGAACGCAGCGACCCAAGCGCCGGCGAGAACCATCCGTCTCGGCGGTTCGTGCTGCGGAGCGGCTTTTTCGGATGACGGCCAAACGCTGGTGACAAGAACCACCGCGCCCGAGAATCAAATCGCGCTCTGGCGGGTTGCCGATGGCACGAAGTTGGCAAGTCACCCGGCGCCCGCAAACGATCATTACTACGGGATGTCGCTCGCGATTACCCGCGATTTCAGCACCGCCGCCGTGGTGGCGAGTGATGAAGTTCGCGTGATCGATTTGGGCACGGGTCAGGAACGGTGGAGGAAAAAGGCCGCCGATGAGCATGTGCTCGCACTGGCGTTTTCGCCCGATGGGCGAATCCTCGCGACCAGCGCTGGTTATGCAGAAGGGATCATCCGACTGTGGGATGTCGCCTCCGGGAGTGAGCTCGGCACATTGGAGGGACACCGCAGCTGGGTGGGTGCCATGGTGTTCTGGTCGGATGGGAAAACTCTCGCTTCCGCCAGTGCCGATCACACGGTCCGGCTGTGGGAGGTCGCCCACCGCCGCCTGATTCGCACCCTTCGCGGCCACCAACGAGAGGTCTGGCAGCTCGCACTCTCACCGGACAACTCCACCCTCGCCAGCGGGGGCAAGGATGGGACCGTGTTGCTCTGGGACACGACAAAGACCCGGACGTCCACTGGTGTCATCACCCTGCCGAAAGAGATCTCGGCGTGGCGCTTTGTGGATGGTGGCAGCACCGTCGTAACCGTTGATCCGAGAGGGCAGGTGCAACAGTGGAGCGGCCGGGACTTCCGCCAGATGAGCCTCGGCATGCAGCTCAAAGAGCTCTCGTCGCCATTGCGAAGTGTTGCCTTGTTCGCCGACGGAGAGCCGCTGCTGGCGGTCGTTTCAAGCAACGGGAAAACCCAAGTTTGGAACTGGAAGCACAACACGCTCGAGCGCGAATTCAAGGTGGCCCCCGAACCGAGTTCTCCTGTTCGTTTCCTCGGCGGCGGAAAGAAGCTGATTGTCGCTCGCCTCGATCCGAAGAGCACGCGGGGGGACCGTTTCCTTGGCATCCACGAATGGGACCTAATCAAAGGAGAACAAACTCGGGTTTGGACTGGCCCACCAAACTCGAGTGATTTCAGGTTCTATATTTCCCCGGATGAACAGCGGTGCCTGGTGCTGGGCTGGCAGGGCAACAGTTCCATGATCGACCTGGTGAGTGGCCGCCAGCAGGAGATCGGCTTGAAGCTCCGTCAGGCGACCGTTGCTGGGTTTTCTCCCGACGGCCGCTTTTTTGGAGCGGGGAGCCTGCTTGGCAATGCCCGCCTGTGGGACGCGACCACGTTTCGCGAACTGGGAACGCTGACCGGTTATTTGCTCGTGCCGTGTGGAGTGGCATTTTCTCCCGATGGCCGGCGGCTCGCAACGGCTAGCGTGGGGATCGAAGCAATGAAACTCTGGGATGTGAACAGCCGCGAACTGCTGCTCACATTGGAAGCGCCGGGCACGTTTCGTGAAACGTCCTTTTCGCCCGATGGCAGCGTCTTCGGTTCGATCAACGATGCTGGCCTCCTCCACCTCTGGCGCGCGCCGTCGTGGGAGGAAATCGCGCAAGCCGAAAAAGCGTCGGAGGCGTCCGCGAAAAAGCCATGAGCCCGCAATCTTCCCGCGACGAACAGTTGTTTGCCGATGCGCTGGCGCGGCCGAAAGCCGAACGCGCGCTCTTCCTCGCGCAGGCGTGCGGCGGGGATGCCGCGTTGCTGGCGCGGGTCGCCGCCCTGCTCGCTGCGCACGAGGGACCCGACAGCGTCATGACCTCGTCGCCGGTGACCCGGGCCGCTCCGTTGCCAGAGGAAAAACCTGGCGACCGCATCGGCCACTACAAACTCCTCCAGCAAATCGGCGAAGGCGGCTGCGGGGTCGTCTACATGGCGGAGCAGGAGGAGCCCGTCCGTCGCCGCGTGGCGCTCAAGATTATCAAGCTCGGCATGGACACCAAGTCCGTCGTCGCCCGTTTCGAGGCCGAGCGGCAGGCGCTTGCGATGATGGACCACGCGAACATCGCGAAGGTCCACGATGCGGGCGCGACCGCCACCGGCCGACCATTCTTCGTCATGGAGCTGGTGCGCGGCATCCCGATCACCAAGTACTGCGACGAGAATCATCTCAATCCCACCGCGCGGCTGGAGTTGTTCATCAAGGTCTGCCAGGCGATCCAGCACGCGCACCAGAAGGGTGTCATCCACCGCGATATCAAGCCGTCGAACATCCTCGTCACGGTAAACGACGGCCCGCCGACACCCAAGGTGATCGATTTCGGTATCGCCAAGGCAACGTTGGGTAAATTGACCGACGCGACGATCTTCACCGCCTTTGAGCAATTCATCGGCACGCCGGCGTACATGAGCCCCGAGCAGGCGGAGATGAGTTCTTTGGATATCGATACGCGCTCGGACATCTACTCGCTCGGCGTGTTGCTCTACGAACTGCTCACCGGCCGGCTGCCGTTCGATCCGAAGGTGTTCGCACAGGCTGGCGTGGATCAGATCCGCCAGCAGATCCGCGAAGCCGAACCGCAGACTCCGTCGCGCCGGCTGCACACGCTTGAGGACGACGAGCGCACGACCATTGCGAAACTGCGCAACACCGTGCCGGCCCAGCTCTCCCTTCTGCTCCGCGGCGATCTCGACTGGATCGTGATGCGGTGCCTGGAAAAAGACCGCACACGGCGATACGACACCGCGAACGGGCTCGCGATGGACGTCCAGCGCTTCCTGCGGGACGAGCCCGTCATCGCGCGTCCACCGAGCACGGCGTATCTGCTGCAAAAACTCATTCGCCGCAATCGTGTTGCGGCCATTGGATGCGTGATCGTCGCCAGCGTCCTCGTGGTTGGTGCCGTGGTCTCCACCTGGCAGGCGGTGCGCGCCACGCGGGCCGAGCGGCAGCAGATCGAGCTGCGGAGGGCGGCGCAGGTCGCTCAAGCCAAGGAAGCAGAATTGCGCCGCGTCGAAGCGGAACTTCGGGTGCGCGCCGAAACTCAGGAACTCGCGACGCGTGAACGCGCCTACGCCGCTGACATGCAACTCGTCCAGCAGGCCTTGGGCCTGGACAATCTCGTGCGCGCACAGGATCTGCTTGACCGATACCGGCCGCTTCCTGGTCAGCGCGATTTGCGCGGCTGGGAGTGGCGCTACCTGTGGCAACTCTCACGTCCGGATTACGTCCGGCAATTGGGCCGAAAGTTCGGGACCATCAAGTCTCTCGCTCTTTCCCCCAACGGCGAGTGGCTGGCGGTTGCCGATAGCGGGCCGCTCTCGATTTGGAATATCTCCACGGGCCAGGAGATTCGGGTTACGGCAATTCCCGCCGCCGGGCGCGTTGCGTTCGCCCCAACGGGTCTCCTCCTGGCGGCTTCGGCCTCCGGCCGGAGCGATGACTCGCGGCTCACTGGGCGTCGAATCGTCCTATGGGACCTCCGGACCAGGCAGATCGTGAGAGAGCTGCCGATGGTCGGCCCCTGCGGAGGAATCCGGTTTTCGAGCGATGGGCAAACGCTGGTTGTGGCGACCCAAAGTCCCGCGAACAATATCACAGTATGGAACGTCGCGGATGGCACGGAGCTTCACCGTTTTGACGCACCTCAATATAACGACAACGGGCAAGGCACGTCTTTCGCCGCGTCTCCCGACACACGTTTGGCAGCTCACGAATTGGAGGGACAACTCCGTGTAATCGATCTCAACACCGGCAGCGAGCTTTGGCAAAGTGAAGCAGCAGCGAAGGGGAGTTTCGTCATGTCGCTGGCATTCTCGCCGGACAGCGCTGTGATCGCTTCCGGCGCGGGGGTCGCTGATCCTTCAATACGGCTATGGGATGCGGCGACAGGAAAACTGATCCGTCGCCTTGATGGCCACCGGCGTTGGGTTGGTGGGCTTCAGTTTTCGCGGGATGGGAAGACGCTGGTGTCCGCAAGTGCCGATCTCACCATTGGAATTTGGGATGTGGAGAGCGGAACTCTGCTCAAAACCTTGCGCGGACATAAACTCGAAGTCTGGCGTCTGGCACTCCTGAGCGACACCACGCTGATTAGCGGCGGAAAGGATGGGTTTGTTTACTTGTGGGATATCGCGTCACGTCGGAACGTCGCCCAAACCCGGCTGGCTGAGCCAATCGGAACGTGGCGTTTTGGGGCCGATAGCCACTCCCTTCTGGCAGTCGATTATGACGGTCGCGTCACGCTGCACCGGGGCCGCGGATTTACCGAAAGAAATACCGTGATGGAACTCGGTCCGCTGGGACCGATGAGGGTTGGGGCGAATCCCGTCGAGCCCGTGAACCGAGTGCGGCCCGAGCAAATCTCGCCCGATCTGCGGCTGATCGCTGTTCAACGAAATGCCGCTGAACCGGAGGTTGAAGTATGGGATACAATGACATCAAGTTTACGGCACAGATTCCCCGCGGCACCAAATACATTCCCGGTCGCGGTTTTTGCCGATGACCGCACGCTCCGGGTGTTCGCCGACCGCAGTGGGAATTCCATCGCGTGTCGCGAGTGGGATCTCGTGACCGGCGGCGAAATCCGCTCCTGGCGAATGCCATGCCCGGCTGCCGGATTATTGAGAATCACTTTCTCTCCGGACGGCCACCGATGCCTAATGACCACGGCCTCCACTCGAGGCGTGGTTCACGATCTGCGCACGGGCAGGAATGAAACCATCGCCATTGTGTCCGACACCAGGCGATTCCCTCAATTTTCACCGGAGGGCGATCGTGTTGCGACATCACTGATGAGCAGGCAGGTCGCAAAGCTCTGGGACGCCTCGACGTATCGGGAACTCGCCACTTTTCCTTCCACCATGAGCGTGCCGCATTCCGTGGCCTTCTCACCGGACAGCCGCCGTCTTGCGGTCGGAGCCGGCGATCTGGAGGCAATTACGCTTTGGGACGCCAACACGCATGAACCGCTGCTCGCGTTGCGAGGAGAAGGCACCATGTTTCTCAGCACGGCGTTCTCGCCGGACGGCAACATTCTGGCGTCGAGAAACACGTTGTTTCCGGAGGCGCACGGCATCCTCCACCTCTGGCGCGCGCCCTCGTGGGCGGAAATCGCGCAAGCCGAAAAGGCGCAGGAGACGTCCGCGAAAAAGCCATGAGCACGCAATCTTCCCGGGACGAACAATTGTTTGCCGACGCGCTCAGCCGACCGCCACGGGAACGCGCGGCGTTTCTCGACGGCGCCTGCGGCACCGACGCCGCGTTGCGCGCGCGCCTCGCCGGGCTGCTCGCCGCGCACGATGGGCCCGAAAGCGTCATGACCTCGTCGCCGGTGACCCGGGCCGCGCCGCTGCCGGACCTGTCCGCCGTAGGCTCGGCGAAGGCGGAGGAAAAACCCGGCGACCGCATCGGCCGCTACAAGCTCCTCCAGCAGATCGGCGAAGGCGGCTGCGGGGTGGTCTACATGGCGGAGCAGGAGGAGCCCGTCCGCCGCCGCGTCGCGCTGAAAATCATCAAGCTCGGCATGGATCCAGAACTCGACTCACCCATGTAGGCAGCCGAGCGGGCGGCCAAAACTGCCCTTCCCCCGCTGGCAGGATACGGGTTGATTCTCTTGGGTTTCGCGATCGTGATCGGCTGGGCGGCGTGGGTGTGGAAATATTGAAACGTGCTCTACCGCTTCCTCGGCCCGGTGAAATAGCGCTGGGCGCCGCACGAATGCCATCAAACGCCGGCCGCGCCCGCAGAAACATCCCAAAATCGCTTCGCCACCTTTGTCACGTATTACGTGACAAACTTCCAGCGGCTTGAATCTGCCCGCGCGGTTAGCCCCGACGAAGCCGGCCCGACAGGGCGAAGATTTCACACGTCTGCGGGTGCTGCGATCGATCCGATTCGATCACTTTTGGGACGATTTCGAGCGTCCCCCGTGGGAGCGGCGGTTGACCAACCGCCGTAGAACCGTCGGCAGATCGTACCCGGGCGCTTGGGCAACCGCCCCTCCTTTGGTTGCGGTCGCAGGCCGCGTTGCGAAGTCTTCGGGCGAAAGCCGCTCCTCCAGTCTCCAGTCGCAGTTTAGAAAGTGAGATGCGTCCTGGCAAAGCCCGATGGGGACATCGGGCTCCACCTTCCGGTGCTCCATGGGCAAACTGAACCTGGCCCTCGTCCCGCACCGACCACTGCCGTGCAAACCCCGAATACACCCACTCATGAAAACTGCGATTGTTCGCTGCGTCCTCACCCACCTGGAAATTTCGGCGGCTCCCGCTTTGGTTCCGCCGCCCGGCGAAAGAGCATATAGGTGCCCCATTTGAGCAGGGCGAAAACTCCCGCTGCGAGGAGGAACAGTTTTTCAATCGAGCCACCGAAAAAGACGAAGATCCTGGTTTTTTGAATCACCAGCGCGATGACGAAGCTGCCTCCGACCATCACCATCAGCCCGGTGAGACGGTCGAAGCCGGGTACGTCGTCGAAGGAAACATTTTTCCGAATTAGCACCAGGGTGGCGACCATCGAGGCAAGCGGAAGAAAGTAAACGAGCAGATTGGCGTCGAGCAGGCTTTCGCCGCTGAAAAAGAGGGTGTAGGCCGTGATCACCGCGGCAAACATCCCCGGCACGCACACCAGATAAACGAGCAAAGCGTAAAGATATTTCCACGGCGCGTGTTTGCCCTGCTCGTTACCGTGCCCTCGGCCCGCCAGCCATGCGAGCACCGGCGGCGCGACGAAGGCGAGGAGCAGTCCCACCGGGTGCTGGCCGGCCAGCTGGATGAGGTCGCGGGTGGTCATGGAGTTGGATCGGCGAGGCTCAGGGGCGATTTCTTCCGCGCCAACACCATGGCAAAATACCCACGGACGCAAGGTGGACGTGGCCGGTTGCGAGGGGCGTCAGGAGTGGGGATGGATGCGACATTTCTTCAAGAAGTTGGCGGTGCTGCCACGGATGGGCGCGGTCTGGCCCGCGATGGTCACGCAAGGCTCCGTGATCGCAACCGCGGTGTGCGCGGACCGGTCACGGTGCCGAGATCGATCACCCCGCCTCCATCGCGCGATGATTCTGACCGGCTTCTTTGATTGTCCCTCGGCGACTCACTCAACGTTCGATTCCGCGATGAGCTTGCGGTAGACGTCGCGCGCGTGGGCGTAGGCGTCTTTCGCGTCCGTCATCTCCGCCGCGTTGATAAAGCGTTCTTTTTGCGACCAGCACTGGTCGACACTCGCGAGGCACCACTCGGCGCTGCGACGTGAGGCGCGGATTGGTTTGTCGCCAACCACGACGAAAATCGGGTTCGTGTGGGACGAGGGCAAGATGCGCAGCGCGACCCAACTGCTGCGCTCGATCTTGGTGTCGAACGCGACATCCTGGATGCTGCCATCCGCGACGATGTTTTTCTGCGCGACCGGATAACCGTTCACGAGGAGTTCCACCGTGACTTCGCGCGTGTCCCCGACGCGTGCGCGTTCGATGTCCCAATAGGGCTTGGCACTTTGCGGGCGGCGCTTGATTTCGGGTGACGGCTCGACGTTCAGCCGGCCCGCGACGCGGGCCGTGGCCCGGATGTTCCCCGGCTGGGCGAGTTTCAGTTCGCTGCCATTCTCGCCCATTGCGACCGCGCGTGAGCCCTGGCTCGCCGTAAATTCCATCAAGTGGCTCTTGCCATCGCCGACGTAATTCCGCCCCGCGCGAATTCCCTCGCACCATTCTTCATAGGTCCACTTGGGAGGAAGTTTCACATAGCTGCGGCCGAGGCCGACCCGCTCGCCGTAGATGCACGGGAAATCGGTTTCGCCACTGATGCGCGTGCGGAAGCCGACGTTGAGCGTGTGGTACCAAATGTTGAGTTCCCAAAGATACGGCGTGTCCACGGTCGAGATGAAGTCCACGGCGGGTACGAGCTTGCCGTCGGGGCCGGGAACGAGGTGCGTGACGTCGACGATATATTCGTTCGCGCCGATGCCGTTGAACGGCGGGATGACGTAGTTCGGCAGCGTTTCGACGGCAAGTTTCACCTCGCCGGAATTCTTGCTGTTGGCGTTGTCGCGATTGCCGGGGGCGACGGGTTGCAGGCCCCAGCCGGAGTGCGCGGGGCCGACCACGGCGCCCTGCTTTTTTGCCCAGCGCAGGGTGTTGAGGCCGAGCGTGGGCCAATGCTTGCTCGAGTCGCCGCCGGGGTACATCTGGTCTTTCAGGCGGAGGAGGCAGAGGTGGCCGCTCTGGTGCGAGCCAAAGCCACTGACCTCGATGTCGTACCGCAGGATGTGCGGGAAGACCGAGACCTTGTCGTCCTGGCCGGTGAAAAATTGCTTTTGGAAATCGAAGCACGGGCCCCAGGTGAGATTGGAGCCGACCTTCAGGTCTTCGCCCAGACAATGCCGCATCATGTCGGGCGCGAGCACGCCTTCGGTGGGATTGGTGTAATGGGCGCAGCCGGCGGCATGGATGTGGTGGTCGCCGGAGATCCAGCCGAGTTTCGCGGGGTCGATCCACCGCTCCACCTTGAAACTCCACCAGGTGGTCTGGGCGTCGACCTTCAGGGTGCGTTGCTGCGGGAGGGACTCGGGCCCGCGTTGAAACGCCACCGTGTAGGTGCCCGGGGGGAGTTTGATCTTCTCGCCGTTGGCGCGATAAACCTGCGGGTGAAACGCGAAGTCGGGCGCGAGGCGTTTCGCCGGCGAGGGATAAACGCGTTTCTGTTGATCACGGATGACGAACGCCGCGGTGGTTGGCAGGTCGTTTTCGTCGCGCACGCCGAGGGTGATCTCGTGCGCCGGTTCGCAGCGGAACAGCAGATCCACCTCGTTGCGGAAGCCGATGTCCTGCGTGCCCTGGCCGACGTCGAAGGAGAATTTCGCCTCGCGCCGGCCCGCGTCGCGGCTGTGGAGCTGGATGATGCGGTACTCGACCTCCAGTCCGCCGAGGTTCGGTTGGAGCGGCTGCGCATCGGCCATTTGCAACTCCAGCCAGCGGTTCGGCACGTCGCCGGCGGGAGAGTTGAAGAGGCGCTGGGCGTTCGGGCTGGTGGCCCGCAGCGCGGCGGTGGCGCCGGCCTCGTTGTGCACCTTGACGAGGAACTGCCGCCAGCCCTGTTCGGCGAGTTCGGGCTTCGCGGGGCCCGCGGCGACCTTCACGCGCATCTCCGGATTGATGTGCACGACAAAGAGACAGTGCGGGTCGAGGATGGCTTGCAGGCGCCTGACGGCGTCGGGTTCGATGCCGGAAATTTTTTCCAGGGCACGGCGTTCATTCTCGGGCAACGGCGCACCCTGGTAGTCCATCGCTTCGAGCACGCGTTTGACCTGCGCCGCGAGCGGCTGCCAGGCGACGTTTTCGATCACGGGCGCGGCGGGCGCGGCGGCACGGAGCAACACGGGCAGAAGGAGTGAGGCGAGAGCGGCGACGGCGGGGTGGGTTTTCATGGAGGACGGATCTGATGGGGTTGGGGTCGCCGACCGGACGATGAGGCCGGGGCTCACGGCGAGCGGGGGTGCGGAGAGCGAATCAAGGTGTGCGGTGCGCACGGAACGTGGCGAGCGGAATCCGGGGCGGGAGCGGCGTCCGCGCGCGAGGGGTGATTTTACTTCTCGTCGTCCGACCCGGTGGCGGTTGCATTCGCGGCATGAGGTTGCCCCGCCTGATTCTCTGCGCTGTGTTTGCGATGGCCGTGGCGTGGCTGCACGCTCAGGCGCCGGTCGGCACTTCCGGCGCGGCGCCTCCGGCGAAAAAGGCGCCGGTTCCACCGGTGCCGCGGGCGGATTTTGTCGTGTCAGATCCGCCGGCGGTGCAGTTGCTCGTGCCTGGCTTCACCGTGCGCGAACTGCCGCTGGAGCTGACCAACCTCACGTCGATCAAGTACCGCGCCGACGGGAAATGCTACGCGGTCGGCTACAACGGGAAGATCTGGCTGCTCGCCGACACGGACGCCGACGGCGCGCCGGATCGCGCCAAACTCTTCTGGGATGGCTCGACAAAACTGCGCGGACCGATCGGGCTCGCCCTCACGCCGCCCGGCTACGCGCGCGGGGAGGGCGTGTTCGTCCCGTCGAAGGGCAAACTTTCGCTCATCGTTGACCAGAACGGCGACGACCGGGCGGACGAGGAAATTGTCGTCGCCACGGGCTGGCAGGAAATCGCGCCGAATGTCGATGCGATCGGTTGTGCGCTCGACCGCGACGGCAACATCTACTTCGCCCTCGGCGTCGAGAGCTACAACAAGGCGTACCTGCTCGATGCGCAGGGGAAATCACAGTACAATCTGGGGACCGAACGCGGCACGGTGCTCAAGGTCTCGCCGGATTTTTCGCACCGGGAGATCGTCTGCACCGGCGTGCGTTTTCCGGTGGCGCTCGCGTTCAATCGCCATGGCGATCTCTTCGGTTCCGAGCAGGAAGGCGCCACGTGGATGCCGAACGGCAACCCGTTCGACGAGTTGCTGCACCTCCAGCCGGGGCGGCACTACGGCTTCCCGCCGCGTCATCCGGTGCACCTGCCGGGCGTCTTCGACGAGCCGAGCACCTTTGACTACGGCCCGCAGCACCAGAGCACCTGTGGGTTGAATTTCAACGAGTCCGTCAACGGCGGCCCCACCTTCGGCCCGGCGGCGTGGGCGGGCGACGCGCTGGTCACGGGGGAATCGCGCGGAAAGATCTACCGCACCCAGCTCGTCAAGACCGCCGCGGGCTACGTCGCACAAAATCATCTGATCGCCTGCCTCAATTTTCTTACGGTCGATGCGTGCGTCACGCCGCGCGGGGATCTGCTGGTTGCCTGCCACACGGGAAACCCCGATTGGGGCACGGGGCCCAACGGCCCCGGCAAACTTTTTCTGATCCGGTACACGGATGCCTCCGCGCCGCAACCGGTGCTCGCGTGGAGCGCGAGCCCGACGGAGATCCGGGTCGCCTTCGACCGTCCGCTCGAAGCAACGGCGCTGCGTGAGCTCGCGAAACGCAGCGCGGTCACCGTCGGAAAACACGTCATGCCAGGCGACCGCTTCGAGCGGCTGCGGCCGGGTTACCAGGTCGTGCGGGATCAGCTCACGGTCCCGCGTTTTGACGTGCCGGTGCAGTCCGCCGGCCTCACGGCCGACCGCCGGACGCTGGTCCTCCAGACCGCGCCGCGTCGGGTCGCGCTCAGTCATGCGGTGCGGCTGCCCCGTGTATCCGCTTCGGCCGCGCCGACGGCCGGCGATCACGCCGTCGCGCGCGGCACCTACGATGACCTCGAACTCCATCTCGAAAACCACGGCCTCGAGGCAAAATGGGTTTCCGCGGCGGGTCAGGAGGCGTGGCAGGGCTGGCTGCCGCATCCCGATCTCGCGGTCGCGCGGGTGTTCACCGCCGGCAGCGCCGACCACGAACGGCTGTGGGAACTCGTCGCGCAACCGGGCCGGCTCACCTGGCGGGCGCAGCTTGACGTCAACTCGCTGCTGCAGCCGGCGGTGCAGCCCGGAGCGAAACTCGACTACCTGCCCGTCCGCGAAGAACTCACCGTACGGCTCGCCGGTTCGCCGCCCCTGACACTGCGCCCGCTGGCCACGACCTTTGGTGCGATGGTGGATGATCACTGGACCCGGGTTACCGCCACCATCGAAACTGGCGCCGGAAGAATCGCGGCGTCTCCCGCCACCTGGACCCGGCCGGCGCAGCCCGACCTCCCGCGCCCGCTTCCGCTGCACCGGTTCAAGCTGCCCTGGACGGAGCGGGACGCCTCGCCGGTGGCGACGGGCGTCGAGCGGATCATCCCGGAAATCGCCGGCGGACACTGGTTGCGCGGCCGGCAATTGTTTTTCAGCGACCAGTTGCTGTGCTCGCGTTGCCACCGGGTGCGCGGTGAAGGCGGAGCGGTGGGGCCCGATCTTTCGCAACTGGTGCAGCGTGATCACGCCAGCGTGCTGCGCGACATCATGGAACCGAGCGCGACAATCAACCCGGACTTTCCGGCGTTCACGATTGAGCTGGCGGACGGAGGGCCGCTCACGGGCGGTCTGGTCGGCGAGACGGCCACCGAGATCCGCGTCGCTGATGCGGCGGGCAACGTGCGCGTCATACCGCGGGGCGGCGTTCGCCACACTCGCGTTGCGCTGCGTTCGCTGATGCCGGAGGGGCTGCTCGCCGCGCTGACGCCCATGCAGGTCCGTGATCTGATGACTTTCCTCCTCACCAACCCCCTCGAGCCCGCGCCGATCGAGGGTAAAACGCTGCCACCTCCGCCGCGACTGCGCGGCGAATACGAGTCGGTGCTAAAGGCGATCACGGGGAGCGCCCCGGTCGGCCCGCGTGGGCCGGTGGCGTCGCCGACCACGTTCAACGTACTCCTCTGCGACGGGCCCAAGGACCACGGCAAGGGTGAGCACGACTACCCGCAATGGCGTCGCCGGTGGAGCAAGCTGCTCGCGCTCGCGGAGGGCGTGGAGGTGGACACCGCGCACATCTGGCCGAGTCCGGAGCAGTTCGCGCGCGCGCAGGTGATTTGTTTTTTCAACAACAACCCCGGCTGGAACGAAGAGCGCGGCCGCGAGCTCGACGCGTACCTCGCGCGGGGTGGTGGCGCGGTGTATTTCCACTGGGCGCTGGAGGCCCGGGCCAGCGCCGCCGACTTTGCCCGGCGCCTCGGGCTCGCCAGCAATTCCAAACTGACGAAATACCGGCACGGCCCGGTGGATCTCGTGTTTCACGACCATCCGCTGGCGCGGGGCTTCGCGCCGAGAACCTTCACGCGGGAGACGCTCATCGACGAAACCTACTGGAACCTCGTCGGCGATCCGGCCGACGTGCACCTGCTCGCCAGTGCGGAGGAAGACGGCGCGCTGCGCCCGCAGTTGTGGACGCGCACGGTCGGCCACGGGCGAGTGCTGGTCGCGCTGCCCGGGCACTACAACTGGACCTTCGATGACCCCGTCTTCCGTCTGCTGGCCTTCCGCGGGATGTGTTGGGCCGCGGGGCAGCCGGAGGATCGCCTGTTCGAACTCGCGACCATCGGCGCGCGCCTCAGTGACGCGCCGTAGAGTAGGACGGGGGTGGGGAAGCCCCCGTTGCGGGCGATCGCGCACCGGAAATATCCGGAGGCAACGGTATAGGTCAATACCACCAAAGGGCGCGCCCGCCAGAGACAGGTCAAACCTATCCAAATTCGCGACGGCGCGCCGGTTCTTGACTCGCCGGCTGCAGCGCGGAGAAGTGAATCATGCCCCACGTTCATTCTCCTCGATGCGCCAGCGGTTTCCGCCCACTGGCCGTGCTCGGATTCGGCAGTGCGCTGCTGCTGTTCGTCAGCGGCTGCCGGCCTGCGGACAGCGAAGCGGGAAAAATGACCGCGGCCGGAAAGGCGCAGCTGGCCGCGCCGGTCATCGCCGTGCTGGAAACCGACCAGGGTACAATCGAGATCGAGCTCCTGCCGGGCGACGCGCCGAAAACGGTGGAGAACTTCCGCCGCCTCGCGGAGCGCGGCTACTACGACGGCCTGATCTTTCACCGCATCGTGAAGGGCTTCATGATTCAGGGTGGCGACCCGCTCGGCGATGGCCGCGGGGGCGAGAGCGCGTGGGGTGGAAAGTTCGACGATGAGATCAAGCGCGAGTCTCCGCTCTACGGGCGCGGATTGGGCTACCGGCGGGGCATCGTCGCCATGGCGAACGCCGGCCCGAATACCAACGGGAGCCAGTTCTTCATTCTGCACAAGGACCACCCGATGGCCCCGAACTACACCATTTTTGGCCGGGTCACGAAGGGACTGGAAGTGGTGGACGCGCTCGCGGAGCTGCCGACCCAACGCGGCGCCGACGGCGGCATGAGCAAGCCGGTGACGCCGCCGGTGATGCGCAAGGTGAGAATGAAGCCGTAACGCCGTCCTCCGGGCCGACGTTTTTTTGGGGAACAGGCTGGAAGCTTGCGTTACGCCACGCGCCCGCCGGCTCGACGTCGGCCGCAGGTTCGGCCAACGTGTCGGCCATGCCCCAGCGCGATCCTTCCCCGGCCCTGACGCGTCGCAAGTTTCTGCAGGCCGGAGCCTCGGCTGCGCTGGCCGGCGTCGCCGCGAGTTGTCCGGCGGCGACTGCGCCACGGCCGCACGGATCCTTGATCGCGACGGAAAACGCGCGCGAAGGCGCGCGCGACTGGCAGCTCACCCGCGTGCGCGTCGACAAAGACGGCTATCGCTCGCCGTGGATCGAGGGCTACTGTTCGCGCCAGAGCGTGCCCGCGGGTGAGGCGATCGAGATCATGGTCTCGGCGGAGCCGGCGCGGAAGTTCCGCCTGGAAATCTTCCGCTCCGGTTATTACGGCGGGCGCGGGGCGCGCAAAATGCTCGAGCTCGGCCCGCTTGCCGCCACCACGCAGCCCACGCCAAAGCCGGGGGAGAAAAACCTGCATGAGTGCCGCTGGGAGCCGACGACGCGGCTGACCATTCCGGCGGACTGGCCGAGCGGCGTCTACCTCGGGCGGATGACGACGATCCCCGAGACCGCGACGGAACCCTACTGGCAGAGTTACGTGGTCTTCATCGTGCGCGATGAGCGGCCGGCCGACATTCTTTTTCAATGCAGTGACAATACGTGGCAGGCCTACAACCGCTGGCCGAACAACTACTCGATCTACACTCACCCGCAGGGCAACCAAGGGCCGTGGGCCGACGTGAGTTTTGACCGGCCGTATGGACGCGAGGCGCAGTGGCAGGGAATCGTCAACGATCCGCTCACGGTGGGCTCGGGGGAGTGGCTGTGCTTCGAGTTCCCGCTGGCGTATTGGCTGGAGCAGCACGGCTACGACGTGAGCTACTGTTCCAACAGCGACCTGCTCACGCCGGAGCGCGGCCTGCAGTGCAAAACGTTTCTCAGCGTCGGCCATGACGAGTACTGGGACCTCCGGCATTTTCGCAGCGTCGAAAGAATGCGCGACGCCGGCGTGAACCTGATGTTTCTCTCGGGCAACTCGGTGTGTTGGGTGACGCCGTATCGCGCCAGCAGCGACGGGCGGGCGAACCGGATCATTTTCCGCGGCGGACCCTACGGTGGTGCAAACGAGTACGCGCGCAACCGCCTGAAAAACCACGGGCCATTCCCGCATCACGGCCCCGACGAGGGCCTGCTGATGGGCGCGCGCAACGTCGAACCCGTGAACGGCGGCGGCGACTGGACCTGCGTGCAGCCGGACAATTGGATTTTCGCCGGCACCGGGATGAAGCAAGGCGAGAGCATCCCGGGGCTGATTGGGTGGGAGTATCACGGCCAGCCCGCGACGGAGATTCCGGGACTCGAGGTGGTGGCGGCCGGGACCGCGTGGGTGAGCGGCGTGCGCCCGCAGCAATGGGCCGCGACGATCTACCCCGGGCCGAAGGGGAATTTCGTGTTCAACGCCGCGACGATCTGGTGGGCGCAGGCGATGTCGACTCCGCCGGGCCACGTGCTCCCGTGGTCGCACTGGAGCCGGCCGCACGGTCCCGACGAGCGCGTCCAGCGCATGATGAAAAACCTCCTGGAGCGGGCGCGGTAGAACGCGGTTTGCCGGGTGCCATCCGGGTTCATGGTCATCAGCCGCCGGTTCCAGATAGGCGGCGTGTACACACCGACGCTGATTGAGGTCTGGCGCTCGGGCCCGTATCTGCACGACGGCTCCGCGATCAGCGTGCGCGAGGTGCTCACCTCGCGTAATCGTGACAACAAGCACGGGCGGACCACGCACCTGACGCCGCAGCAAATCGACGACCTCGTCGAGTATGTACTTTCGCTCTAGTGTGCCGACCGCAAAGTAGCGTGACAAGTAGCGGCGAGCGCCAGCGAGTGGAGCGCGCCGGTGGTCCACTCGCTGACGCTCGCAGCTACACGTCACGAAAGTTATTGGTCGCGCTCTAGCCCATCCGTTATGCCGACGGCGCGGAGGAACTCCACGACCTGCAGACCGATTCCAACGAGTGGAAGAACCTCGCGGGCGATCCCCGGCACGTCGCACCCAAGACGGAAATGTCAAAATGGCGGCCGCAGGTGAACCGGAAGCCCGTGCCCGGCCGCAAGAGCCGCATTCTCCTCTACGATCCGGTGACGGAGGAGGTGATTGGGGAGGAGAAACCGAGCGGAAAGAAAGATCCGACTCCGGCATTTTAGCCGGCGAATCGCGGACTATGCGTCCGGCGCCCGTACGGACTTGGTCCAACGTTTCAAAATCCGGTCGAGCTCGGCTTTGCGCACGGGCTTGTCGACGAAATCGCACATTCCCGCCGCGAAACACTTCTCGCGATCCTTGGCGGTCGTATTGGCCGTCAGTGCGACGATCGGCGGTGCCTTTTCGCCCGCCAGCGACCGAATCCTCCGGGTCGTGTCGAAACCGTCCAGGTCCGGCATCTGGCAGTCCATGAAGATGAGATCAAATTGGGCGTGGCGGGTGCGCTCGATCGCCTCGAGACCACTCAGAGCCCGTTCAACCTTGCAGCCGAGCCGCTGCAACAACTGGGAAGCGACCGCCCGGCTGATCTCGTCGTCGTCCACGACGAGCACATAAGGCCCAAGACCAACCGGTGACTTGGGATCGGTGCTGGCGGGGATCGCGGCGCCGCCGCCTACGGTGGGTACGGCGGCCAGTTTTTGAGTGGCGTGGATGGACCTCAGCAGGAGATCGGCCCGCACGACCGGCTTGCGCAAAACGCTGACGATCGGAAAACGATGCCCGGCGGCCATCGCCGATTCCGGTTCGGGTGAAATCAGTACGATCCGGGTCGCCGCCAGAGCCGGCTCTTCCTTGAGCAGGCGGTCGATGGTGTCAGCACTGTCTCGGGCGACTGATTCATCCACTAAGAGTACGAGCTCGCCGACACCGGCCTCAAATGCGTCATGCAAGAGCACGACGGCCTTGGCTGCGGTATCCACGCTGTCGTGGTCAAACCCGAGCCGGGTCAACATCGCGGATATGCCGACGCGGGCGGCCGCCACATCGTCCAGCACCACCACCTGCAATCCCTTCCGTGGCGCGGCGGAGGGGGCGGGTTGCTCCTTTTCGGATCCCAACGGGAGCAACGCCCAAAATTCAGTGCCGGACTCCGGCAAGCTCCGCACGCCCATTTTCCCGCCCATCAGCTCGACCAGTTTGTAGCTGATGGCAAGTTCGAGACCGGATCCGCCGAATTTTCGCGGCGACGGCGAATCCGACTGGGCGAAGCGGTCGAAAATCGTGGCATGCATTTCCTCCGGAATGCCCGCTCCGGTGTCGCTCACGCTGAAATGCAACCAAGTCGTGTTCTGGGGAAACCCCGAGGCGGTGCCCGAGCTCTGCGGGAGCTCCACCCGCAAGACCACACGCCCCACGGAGGTGAAACGCACGGCATTGGACAGGAGATTGAGCAAAAACTGGCGCAGGCGGGCCGCGTCACCCGTTACCATCAATGGAGTGTCGGGGGCGATGATCAGCACCAGTTCCAGTCCCTTCAGAACGGCGAGGGGAGAAAGGTGTTCGATGACCTCGATGAGAGGTTCCCGAAGATCGAAGGGGGCTTTTTCAATGTGGAGCTTGCCGCTTTCGATGCTGGCGTAGTCGAGAATGTCGTTGAGGGATTGATGCAACGCCTCCGCCGAGGCCCGCAGCGTGCTGAGATGTTCGCGTTGGGACGGCGCCAGGGAATTGTCGAGCATCAGGTCGGCCGAGCCGACGATGCCGTTGAGATGGGCGCGAACCTCGCGGCTCAACGTCGCCAGCATTTCGCTCTTTCCCTGGCTCTCCCGCGCAAATGCCTCCCTCTCCAGGCGGACTTGCTTGGTCGTATCCCGTTCGTTTGCCATCAACCGAGCCTGCTCGGTCGATTGCAAGCTGGCCGACCGCCGCACATGCGCGAGAAGCCCGGCCAGAAGGCAGATGGCGATCGCCCCGGCTATTTCTCCCGAAGCCTCCAACCATCCCACCGAACTCGCGGAAGCGGCCAAGATGGTCGGATGCGATGCGAGTGGGAACATACACTATCCTCGGCAACTCCCGCCCATGACATCAAACTCATAATCACCCAATGTGTAAGTGCCGGGAAACCTGCGCTTGCAGCCCACCCCGGAAAGGTTGACTGCTGTGGTCGTCGGAATCCGGGTCAGAACCGGCCCCGGGCGTCCGACCTGGACCTCGCTCCAAGATGTTTTTTTGAAGGCCTTCCCCATCCCTTATGCGCACAATGCACTTTGTTACGCTGACCCGTTGGCTTGCGGTGGCTGTGAGCGTCATCCCGGCGCCGGCCGCCGAGTCCGTCAACCCGCCGCCAAAGTCCCCGGACATGGCGGCCGTCGTCGAATTGAGCCCATTCGAAGTCAATACGAGCAAGGACGTCGGCTATCTGGCGGAGAACACGCTCGCGGGCAGCCGCCTGAATGCTCGGTTGCGCGACACGGCCGGATCGGTGGCGGTGTTTACCAAGGAGTTCCTCGACGATCTCGCCATCACCGATCTCGCGGGTCTGCTCGATTACACGGTGAATTCCGAAATGGACACGAACGCGTGGCAATCCGGGTCGGGGCAAAATCCGATGATCACCGGGGAGAATCTGCTCACGCGCACGGCGATCCGCGGGCTCGCGGCCAGCCAGGGGATGGATTTTTTCACGAGCATCACCAATATGGATCCGTATCGGGTGGGTCGCTTTGACGACACGCGCGGGCCCAACAGCATCCTCTTTGGGGTTGGTGCTCCCGGTGGCCTGCTGAATCAAACCTCCAAGCTGGCGGTCACCCATCGGGACAGCACCAATCTCCGCTATGGCTTTGGATCGTGGGAGCGGAGCCGGGTCGAGGTCGATGCCAACCGAGTGTTGAAGAAGGACAAACTCGCGCTCTCAATCGCGGCGCTGGATCAGAGAAACGGCGGGTGGCGGCAGTTCGACTTTCAGGACAAGGAGCGCGTGTTCGCCGCGGTGCTGTTCCGGCCGATCCGGTCGGTGAACATTCAGGCGATGGGCGAGATGGGCCGCGACCGCGGAGCGGTAATGAAAACCATGCCGCCGGCGGATGAACTCCTCGCGTGGTACGACAACCGCAACGCCCGGGGGCTCGACGCGGTGACCTTCATGCCCACGACCGCGGCCCCGACGGCCACGCAGATCGCGCTGGGCGTCACGACGCGCAACAGCACCAGCGGGGGCCAGAACCGCCGCGCCACTTTCATCGAAAACAACGGGACGATTTTTGACGCGGTTGGCACGTATCTGAGCGGTTCCTACAATAATGTCGCGGTCCGCGCGCCGGATGGCACGCCGGGGGTGGCGGGCACGGGCATGGTGATCAACGATCCCAAGTTCTATCCCCGTTGGGCGAACGCGAACGGCGGCGGGGCGTTTCGCCATCAAAAACTCTACAACTACACCGTCATGGTCGACTGGCAGGTCTCCAAGGCCCTGGTCGTGAATCTCGCGCAAAACTACCAGCAGACGACCCTGACCAGCCGGTTGCTCGCCGGGGCGGATCCCACGCTGCGCGGCGACCCCAATCGCTCGCTCGGTCTCAGCGGTCCGGCCAATCCCTATGCCGGCAGGCTCTATGTCGACGGCAACTGGCGGGGCGACATCCACTATGGCGACTACCGGGAGTCGCGCCTGTCCGCGAGCTACACCCTCGACACCAAGCGCCAATGGCTCGGGCGCCATAATCTGGCCGCCTCCTGGTCAAAGGCCGCGCAGACGGACATCAACGAACTAAATTGGCTTTCGCTCGTCGGCAGTCCGTTCAACGCGGTCGCGAGCAACCCGAACAACCGCATCGCGGTGCGAAACTACTTCACCGAGGGAGACGTGGGCACCTACCGGGCGGGCGACTGGCGCGCGCTGCCGAAGAAATTTGATTTCGGCGGCCGGAGCTACGATTTGGCGTGGGCCAACGATGCCGCGGGGGCCAACAACAGCGGCATGCGGCAGGCCACGGATTCGCTCCTCGGCGTGCTGCAGAGTTATTTCTGGCGCGACAAGCTTGTGACCACGGCGGGCTATCGCGAAGACCGCGTCGCCGTCACCCAGTTCGGCTACTATGTAGATCCCGTGGTGGGCGATCGCGTCGATCGCAATCCGGCCAAGGCCACCGTCACCCATGTGACCGCGCGCACCCAATCGGTCGGTGCGGTGTTCCACGTCGCCCAGTGGCTTTCCCTCATCGCCAACCGATCGTCGAATGTCGGCGTGCCGCCGCTCGCGCGCACGGTCTTCCCCCTCGGCAACCTCGCGCCCTTGTCGCACGGCAAGGGGGAGGATTATGGGATCGGGCTCGATCTGTTCGAGGGCCGGGTGAGCGCCCGCTTCGTGTATTTCACCGCCAGCGAGCAGGGCCGCATCACGTCGACCGGTTTGGGCGGGGCGCCGGCGAGAAACACCCGGGTGATGGACGCCTTTGCCGGCGTGCTCGCGGGGCCGGGCCGGCCCATTTCCGCGGGCGACTGGGCGGCGATTTACCGGGCGTATACGCCGCCGGCAAACGCCATCGCCTCCGACTTTGTCTCCGAAGGATACGAGGCGCGCATCACCACCAATCTCACCCGCAACTGGCGCCTCGTCTTCAACTATTCCTACACCGATTCCGGCCGGACAAATTTTGCCACCGAGATGGCCGATTGGTACGGGCTCAAGCCAACCGGTGACGGAGTGCGGTTCGTGCCGGGTGTCCGCCAGGACGCGAGCGGCCGCTATGTGGCCGATCCCGCCGCGTTCACCTCGCCAAGTGCCGTCGCGAAGTGGATCGAGCTCGGGAACATGGCCCCGGCGGCAAATATCTCAAACCTCACCACCGGCACCAGCGGCGTGACGGTTGCGCAGGAGATATTCGATCTCGTCGACGCCAGCAATGCCGACCGCGAAGATCAGCAGAAGCGGTGGGGTGTGCGGCCGCACAAGATCAGTTTTTTCACGGCCTATGACTTCAAGGAGGGCTGGCGGAAAGGCCTCACCGTCGGTGGCGGCTGGCGGTGGCGGAATGCCAACGTGATCGGATCGGATTCGCGCGGCAAAGAAATCGTCGGCCAGGAGATCGCGGCCGCCGACGCCATGGTGGCGTATGCTTGCAAGTTGGGGCGCCTCCCCGGGCGGGTGCGGTTCCAGATCAACGTCGCGAATCTCTTCGATCAGACGGACATCATCCCGGTGCGCCTCTCGACGTCGGCCAGCGCGCGGGACGGCTTTGTCTTGCCGGGTGGTCGCGGGCGCGCCTACAGCCGATATGATTTGGTGGCGCCACGGGAATTTCGCTTCACGACGACGTATTCGTATTGAGTGCGGTGCGCGGTGGAGCCCGTTGGCCCGAACGGGCTGATCTGAGAGCGTACGGCCGAAAACCCGATGAGGACATCGGGTTCCACCGTGCGGTGGTTTCGTTATCAGAGGTATTACGCACGCCGACCGCCGCATGCCGCTTGCCATCGGCACGCGAGCCCGTTCGGTTCTGCGCCAGGAATTTTTTTTCCGGCCATGCGCCCACCGCAAATTCATGCCCTGATCTTCATGGTCGTGTCGATCACGGGTTCAGCCCAGAGCCAGGAAGTGCCCGCGCCCAAAGCGTATCGGGACTTTGCGGTGCGTCGCGATGGGAACATCGAGCGGGGACGGGCACTTTTCTTTTCGCTCGAAAAAGCCGCTTGTGCGCACTGTCACACCGTTGACGGCACCGGCGGCAAGGCGGGACCGGATCTATTTGCGGCGGGTGACAACTTTCCGCGGCGCGAAATGATCGAGGCGATCCTCGATCCTTCCGCCACGATTGCCGTGGGTTATGGCGCCACCGTGGTGGAAACGAAAACGGGAGAGTCTTTCCACGGTGTCATCAAAGAGGCCGATGCCGGTTCGACCGCGTTGATGGGAGCGGATGGCATTTTGGTCCGCGTCGCCGCCCTGCACATCAAGGCGCAGCGGAGCAGCCTGGTGTCACTGATGCCGGAGGGAATTCATGCCGCCTTTTCCCTGCAGGAGTTCACCGATGTGATCGAGTATCTCGTCAGTCTGAAACAACCGGCCAACTCGCTGACGGGCCATCGGGGCATGCCCGAGGTCATTGCGGAGTCGGCGAAGGCGGTCGTGCTCCGCCCGGTCTTCAGCGAGGCGCTGCGCTTCCCGGCCTCGGTGGTGCGCAAGCCGGGCGATGTGCGTTCGGGTTTGGTGTGGTTCGGGCAGGTGCCGGGCAACCGCGAGGTTTTCCTCGTCGCCCATCAGTCCGGCCAAATCTGGCGGCTCGAGAAAAACGCGGAGGGGCACACCAAGACATTGTTTGGCGATTTTGTGGGTGAGACGTATGCACAGCGCGGACCCAACGGTTTGCTCGGCCTCGCCTTTCACCCCAGGTTTCGCGAAAACCGAAAATACTATCTCAAACACCAGGTATTGGAGGAGGGGGAACTGGCGACGGTGCTGGTGGAGAAACGTGCGGCGCCGGACCTCCGGACGGACTCGGGTGAACCGTCGCGCCGGCTGTTGAAAATCGCCAGCGTCACCCAAAATCACAGTGGCGGCTGCATCGAATTCGGCCCCGACGGTTTTCTATATCTCGGGATGGGCGACACCGGCCCGCAGCAGGATCCGAACGGGCACGGGCAGGACCCCGGACTCTTGCTCGGCAAGATGCTGCGCCTCGATGTCGATCGCCGCGCCCCGGGGCTGCCCTACGCGATCCCGCGGGACAACCCGTTCCGGGGACAGGCGAACGCGCGACCGGAGATCTGGGCGGTGGGTTTTCGTGAACCATGGCGGTTCAGCTTCGACGCGCTGACGGGCGACCTCTGGGTCGGCGACGTGGGTCAGGACCGGGTCGAGGAGGTCGCGATTGTCCGTCGCGGCGAGAATCACGGTTGGAATGTCCAGGAAGGCTTCGAGCCGTTTTCCAATCGTCGGCGGCGGGAAGGAATGGTCTACGTTCCGCCCGTGGCGGCCTACAAACGCAAATACGGCAATTCGGTCACCGGGGGATATGTCTATCGCGGGGACCAGGCATCGTCGTTCCACGGCGTGTATGTGTTCGGCGATTACACATCGCGGCTCATCTGGGGGCTGACCCAGGAGAACCGGATGCTGAAGGTCATCCAGCAGATCGGCACGTCGCCGGAGGGCATCGCTTCGTTTGCGACGGACGAACTGGGGCGAATCTACGTCGTCGGTTACGAAGGCATGGTTTACGAGATCGATTTCTCGGCAGGGTCTTTTGCCCCGGCACCAAAGGGTGCGGCGCAGTCCGTGACGGCGCGCTGACCTGAATTGCGTTCTTGAATTCCGCGAACCAGGTTGACCGCAAATGGCCACGGATAACCCCAACCCGATGATGCACGTCCGTCTTTCACCTGCCCATTTGACCTCGCGGATCTTCGCGTTCGTCACGTGGCTGACCCTGCTGAGCACGACTGGGATCGTGTTGGCCGCGCAGCCCACGCTGCTGACGTGGGAGCGGCACGCGTGGCCGTTGCCGGAGTCGATCTGGAGCGTGGAGGCGGTGGACGTGAATGGCGACGGCCGGCGGGATCTCATCGCGATGGGCGTGACCAAGGTGTTCGCGCTGGTCGCGCCGGATTGGAAAGAGCACGTCCTGTTCGACGGCAAAGACGGCAAGATGCTCTACTGTGTCGCGGTGGATGCGGATCAGGATGGCGATCGGGATCTCGTGCTGGGGCGCTATCAGATTCCGTGGATCGAGTTCCGCGAGGGGCGGGCCAAGGGCAGGCAACTGCCGGAGCCCAAGGGACCCGATTTCAGTGTGGCGTGGATTGAAAATGCCGGACGCGTCGGCGCAGCCTGGCCGCTGCATGTCGTGGATCGCGAACTCAACGGCATCCATGGGCTTTGCCTCGGCGATGTGAACCGCGATGGCCGGGCGGATGTGATTTCCAACAGCATCAGCGGACCCTTTTTCCCGAACAGCCTCGCCTGGTTCGACCTGTCCCTTCGCGGCCCGGCGGTCCGCCATGTGGTGACAAACGCCGGCGCCGACGGCCGGCCCCACTATCTCGATTTCGCGGACATGAATGGCGACGGGCGCGGCGATATTCTGCTGGGCGACTCCGGTGGCGGCACCTTCACGTGGTGGGAGCGCGGGGCGAATGACGCCGCTCCGTGGACGAAGCATGCGATTGCGCGGGAAAAAGGCGCGACGAACATCAAGGCGGCGGACATCAACCGCGACGGCAAGCCCGACGTGGTTGGCACGGCGGGCCATGGCAAGGGAGTGTTTTGGTTTGAAGGGCCGAAGTGGACGAAACGCGAAATCGACCCGGAGTTGGCGACGCCGCACGCGCTGGCGGTCGGGGATTTCGACGGGGACGGCGACGCGGATGTCGCGGTGGCCTCCTTCACCGCTTTTGTGGTGCGCTGGTATGAAAACGACGGGCAGGGGCGTTTCATGGCGCACGACATCGATACGGGCAACCGTCAGCAAGCGTACGATTTGAAGACCTCCGACGTCGACGGTGATGGCCGCTTGGACCTGATTCTCGCCGGCCGTGAGTCGCGGAACGCGGTGGTGTATTTCAACCGAAAGTAGCTCACCGCCGCCGCCTGGGGTTTTCCGGCCGGTTGGCCCTGCCTCGGTACTTGTCCGTCCATGGAACTAAGGCGCGTTCGATGGTCCATGCGGGCGTACACCCAACCTTGAACAGGAGGCGAACATGTAACGTATTACGTTACATGTTGGGAAAATCGCCCTGGCACCACATGAGGCAACGCTTAAGGAACCGCGGCGGGATTAATTGGCCTGTCCCTATGGCGGGCGTACAGCTAACCTTGAACAGGAGCCGAACATGTAACGTATTACGTTACATGTTGGGGAAATCGCCCTGGCACCACATGAGGCAACGCTCAAGGAACCGCGGCGTGATTGATTGGCCTGTCCCTATGGCGCGATGGCAGGATTAATTGGCCTGTCCCTATTGCCAGGTCCCCTGAAAAGCCAAGGGACTGAAGGGACAGGCCAAGAAACGGACCTCAATCGGCATCGAAGTTGGGCCAAAGGAGGCGGTTGAAGGGACAGGCCGATAAAAGTACGTCTCTATCGGCCGGCCACCGTCAATCGGGAGGGGCGCCGCCGGGCCGGGCTTGCTACGGCCGGGGCCGGGATGTTATCCGCTTGTCCCGCCGCTCCCCGCGCCACTTCCCATGAAATTCCTCCGATCCTCGCTCTTGCTCGCCACGCTTGGTCTCGCCCTCGTCCCGGTTACGCGCGCCGTCGACGTGCGCGACACCCGACTGCTCAACGATCCGGCGCTGAGCGCGGATCGAATCGCGTTCGCCTACGCCAACGATCTTTGGGTCGCGCGCCTCGACGGCACCGGCGTGCAACGCCTCACCTCGCACGCGGGTATCGAATCGGGGCCGCGCTTTTCCCCCGATGGCAAACTCATCGCGTTCACGGCGCGCTATGACGGCAACACCGACGTGTTCGTGGTCCCGACCGAGGGCGGCATCCCCAGACGGTTGACTTGGCACCCGGGTGGTGACGTCGCGCTGGGCTTCACGCCAGACGGGAAGTCGGTGCTCTTTTCGTCAGGGCGCGAAGTGTACACAAACCGCTACCTCCAGCTTTTCACCGTGCCGGTCGAAGGCGGCGGGCCGACGCGCCTCCCCATCCCGCACGCCGCGAAGGCCGCGATTTCGCCCGACGGGAAAATCATCGCCTACCTGCCCGTCTCCGAAGCCTCCGACCAATGGAAAAACTACCGGGGAGGCACGGCCGCCCGCCTGTACCTCTTCGACACGACGACGAACGCAATTGAAAAGGTCTCGCAGCCGGCTGGTCGCTGCAACGACATCGATCCGGTCTGGCTCGGCGACCGCCTCTATTTTCGCTCGGACCGCGAGGGGGAGTTCAATCTGTACGCGTATGAGCCGGCGACGAAGCGGGTCGCGCGCCTGACCAAACACACGGACTTCCCCGTGTTGGGTCTCTCCGGTGCAGCCGGCCGCCTCCTCTACGAGCAGGCGGGCGGACTGCATTTGCTGACGGTGGCGTCGGGGACCGCGAACCGGCTGAAGATCGGCGTCGCGGCGGATCTCACAGAAACGCGTCCGCGATTCGCCAAGGCGACCAAGTTCGTCCGTCAGGCCAGCCTCTCGCCATCGGGCGCGCGGGTCGCGTTCGAAATTCGCGGCGACATCGTGACACTGCCGCGCGAGAAGGGCGATGAACGGAATCTCACGCTTTCGCCCGGCGCGCACGAGACGCACCCGGCGTGGTCGCCGGATGGAAAGCAGATTGCCTATTTTTACGACGCGAGCGGCGAGTACGCGCTGCGGCTTGTCGCGCAGGACGGTCGCGGCGAGCCGCGGGAAATCGCGCTCCACGGCACCGGCTTTTACGACAACCTGCGTTGGTCGCCGGATGGCAAGCAGGTCAGCTACGTGGATAATTCGCGCACGATTTGGATCCTGAACATCGCGAGCGGACAGCAGACCAAGGTGGACGCGGATCCGATGTACGGTCCGGTGAAAGTGCTGCACCACTCCTGGTCACCCGATTCCCAATGGCTGGCCTACACCCGGAACTCGTCGAGTTATCTCAACACCATCCGCCTCTATTCGCTGAGAGATGGAAAGTCGTTGCCACTTTCCGACGGACTCGCGGACGCGTCGTTTCCGGTGTTCGACCCGAACGGCAAATATCTCTACTTCGTCGTGTCCACGGACGCAGGGCCGGTGCAAGACTGGTTTTCGCAGGCCCGTTCCGATTTGGCTGCCAGTCGTTCCATCTATCTCGCGGTCCTCGCCAAGGGCGTTCCCTCGCCGCTCGCGAAGGAGAGCGACGAGGAGGGCGCGAAGAAGGATTCCGCCAAGGACAAGAAAGAGGGCGACCAGGACGACAAGTCCCCGAAGCCGGAGAGCAACGGGGAGGCGAAGCCAGCCCCCAGCCAGGAGGGCAAGGAAGGGAAAACCGCGAAGCCGCCAGTCGTCGTGACGGTCGATGCGGACGGTCTCGCGCAGCGCATTCTTGGGTTGGCGTTGAAACCGGCGGGGTATTCGGATCTGCAGGTGGGCGCGACGGGGCAGCTTTATTACCGCAAGGAACCCGGCGCGGTGCGCGGGGCCGACACCAGTCTGAACCGATACGATCTGGAGAAACGCAAAGAGGATACGCTGGCCGAGGCGGTGGCGGGTTTTCAGATTTCGATTTCCGGCAAACGCGTACTGGTGCGAGTCAAGGACAGCTGGTCGATCTGCGAACTCGGTGACAAACTGGATCTGGCCAAGTTCAAACTCAACCTCGACGCCGTGCAGGTGAAAGTCGATCCCCCGGCCGAGTGGACGCAGATTTTCCATGAGGCGTGGCGGATCAATCGTGACTACTTCTACGACCCGGGCATGCACGGGGCCGATTGGAAAGGGATGCGGGCGAAGTACGCGGCGTTTCTCCCCGACGTCACGACGCGGCGGGACTTGAATCGCGTGATGCAGTGGATGTTCAGTGAGCTCGCGGTCGGCCATCATCGGGTGGGCGGCGGCGATTCGCTGGCCGAGACCGAGACCATCCCGGGTGGTTTGCTGGGGGCGGATTACAGCGTGGAAAATGGCCGCTATCGCTTCAAGAAAGTTTTTGGCGGGCTCAACTGGACGCCCGACCTGCGTTCGCCGCTGACCGAGCCGGGCGTGGACGTGAAACCCGGTGAGTTTCTGCTCGCGGTCGAAGGCGTGGCGCTGCGCGCGCCGGAGAGCCTCTTCTCCCGGTTTGAGCGCACCGCGGGTCGACTCGTGGAAATCACCGTCGGGCCCAATGCCGATGGCTCGGGTTCGCGCACGGTGAAAGTGGTGCCGGTCGAGACGGAAAATTCACTGCGCAACCGCGATTGGGTGGAGGGTAATCTGCGCAAAGTCACGGAGGCCACCAAGGGCCGCGTGGCGTACGTTTACGTCCCGAACACCGCCGGCGACGGCTTCAACTACTTCAAACGCTATTTCTTTCCGCAGACCGATCGAGATGGCATCATCATCGACGAACGGCACAACGGCGGCGGCAGTGTCGCCGACTACTATATCGATCTGTTGCGCCGGCCCGCCATCAGCAATTGGGCGATGCGTTACGGCGGTGATCTCAAGACGCCCGTCGCCGGCATCCAGGGGCCGAAGGTGATGATTGCCGACGAAACCGCCGGCTCGGGCGGCGACCTGCTGCCGTGGATGTTTCAAAAACTCAAGCTCGGCCCCGTGATCGGCACACGCACCTGGGGCGGCCTCGTTGGTGTCCTTGGTTTTCCGCCATTGATCGACGGCGGTTTCGTTTCGGCGCCGGACCTCGCGATCTGGACCGACCAGGGCTGGATTGTGGAGAACGAAGGCGTTCCGCCTGATATCGAGGTCGAGCAGACGCCGGCGGACGTGATTGCCGGGCGGGACCCGCAGCTGGAGAAGGCGATCGAGATTGTGATGAAGGAACTCGCCGCAAATCCGCCGAAGGTCCAGCAGCGTCCGCCGTTTCCCGTCCGCGTGCGACGCTGAGTGCGTGCGGCTCAACCGACCCACGCGCGCGCGTTGTCGAACAGCTTCATCCACGGCGAATCCTCGCCCCAGTGCCGGGGGGTCCAGCTCATGCAGGCGGAGCGAAACACACGCTCGGGGTGCGGCATCATGATCGTGACGCGGCCGGTCGTGGTGGTGAGCGCGGTCAGGCCAAGCGGCGAGCCGTTGGGGTTGAGCGGATACTGCTCGGTGGCGCGATGCTGGTGGTCCACGAACCGGGCGACGACCAGGCCGGACTGGCTGCAACGCTGCAGCGCGGCGGCGTCGGCGAATTCGGCGTAGCCTTCGCCGTGGGCGACGGCGATCGGGATGACCGAGCCCGCCATGCCGGCGAAGAGGAGGCTGGGGCTCTCCTCGATTTTCAACGACACGTAGCGTCCCTCGTAGCGCTCGCTTTGGTTTTGCACGAAACGCGGCCAGTGATCGGAGCCGGGGATGATGGAGTGGAGGTTGCTCATCATCTGGCAGCCGTTGCAGACGCCGATCGCGAAGGTGTCTTTGCGGGCAAAAAACGCCGCGAATTCGGCGCGCGCCCGCTCGTTGAAAAGCACACTTTTGGCCCAGCCCTCGCCGGCGCCAAGCACGTCGCCGTAGATGAAGC
>SXSC01000348.1 GCA_005792355.1 Opitutaceae bacterium | reverse complement strand
GTGTATTTTTGGTTTCATAAGGTGTTTAAATGGGCTGGCGCATTCCACCGCGCTACGGGTGAAATCGTCACGTGCGGATGCTAAGCAAGAATTGTACCCGCCCAAGCTGCCCCCCCCCCCCCCCCCCCGGCGGCGATTGCCTCCACGGGGGGGCGGACGGGAACGCGAGTTAGCGATAGACTTTCTTCGGGCCCGTACCCGAGTCCAGCGGCACGACAATCGAGAACTCGTAGGTGCGGCCGAAGACCCAGCGGCCGTGCAGGCCGGCGTTGAAGCCGTAGATGTTGTTGAAGAACGGCGGTTCCTTGTCCTCGAGGTTGGCGATGCCGAGGCCCACGCGCACCCCGCGGCCGTAGTTCCGCCAGATGCCGTTTTTGAACTCATAGGAGCCGCGCAAGTCGATCAGGTGCATGGCAGGGGTGGAGTAATTGGTGGGTTGCACGCCAGCCTGGTTGGTGTTGAAGCCGCTCATATAGCTGAACGCGGACGACGCGGTCCAGGAGCCCTTGTTCCAATAGAGCGACGAGGAGACATTCCAGCGTGGGCTGGAATAGGTGTCGCCGACGTCGTTGATCTCCGGGCCGCCGACCACCAGACGACGCGACTGCTTGATGGTTTTCGCGGCGTTCACGCTCAGGCGCCAGCGGCCGAGCTTTTCCCACGGCAGCCGGTAGTCGGCGCCGAGATCCAGGCTCTCGTTGCGGATCAGGCCAAAATTCACGTATTGGGAATACAGCGTCGTGATGAGACCCTGATAGCCGGCCGCGGTGTCGGCGGCCGTGGGCGCGCTGCGGACCACAAAATCGGGAAACAGCGCCGGGTTGTTCAACACCACCGCGATACCAGCCGACTGAATCGCGTCCCGCTGCTCGGTCTGATAGTAGTTTACGCTCAGCGTGAGGCCTTTCACGTACGGAGGATCGAACACGGCGCCATAGAACTTGTTGGTGGAGGTCTCGGGCTTCAGGTTAGGATTTGAACGCCCCACGAAAGCGAATTGATAGCTCTGGCCGCCGCGGAACGGGTCGGCGAAGGTGAGGGTGGAGGCGGTGCTGATGCGGCGATCTTCGGTGAGGCTCGGAGCGCGATAGCCTTCCGAGTAGCTGCCGCGGAGCAGCAGCGCACGGAACGGCTGCCACGTGGCGCCGTACTTGGGCACCTGGTTGCTGCCGGTATCGCTGAGTTTCTCGTAGCGGCCGGCCGCGTTGACCTCGAAGCGCTGGAGCAGCGGCAGTTGGTTGGGTTTGCCGAAGAGCGGCACCGACAATTCGCCGTAGGCGGCCTTCGTGGTGCGGGTGTCGTCGAAGGTCGTGGGCGTGGCCACCACCGGGAAGCCGCCGAACGACACGGAGGTGTTCTTGTTCTTGCTCTTATCGTAGGAGCCGCCCACGGCCATCCGGATCGAACCACCCCAGATTTTTACGACGTCGCCATTGGCGGAAGCGTCGACGCTGTTCAGGCCCGAACGCCCGTCGACCGTCGGATAGATGGCGGTCTGCTCGAGGAGGGCTGTCTGGTTGACGGCGCTGGCGACCCGCTCGTCGATGAACGGGTTGAAGCGCTGGGCGGGGTCGTTGTTGTTCGCCAGGGCATTGAACGCGGTTGCGTTGAAAGAGCGGTTGCGGGAGTAAAACTTCTGGTCCTGCCAGCGATAGCCGCTGTCCCAGCGCCACGTCTGCCACATCTTCCCGCGCACGCCGACGGTGACGGTGTGGGTCTCGGTCCGCGTTTGCTGCGAAACCTGACCCCAATGCGGCAGGAGCATGCCGAACGAGATGTTCTCGCCGAAAATATTGTTGGCCGCCGAGACCGGGACGCCCGACACATAGGCAGGCAGGGTTTTCGCGCCGCCGCGGGAATCGGTGTAGCTGTAGGTGCCGTAGGTTTCGAGTTCGGGCAGCAGTTGGTAGGTGGCGTTGGCGGTGAATCCGCGGCGATTCGAGCCCGAGACCAACTGGGTCCATCGCGCGGGGTTTGTGACGCGCTGGCCTTGGGCGACGGGGATGGTGCCCGTCTGTCCCGGGACATTGGTGGTGCGCTGCTCAAACGCCGAGATTGCCGGGGTCGTCCTCGAGCCTTCCGGGGCCAGCAGCACGCGAATGCCCGGAATGGAGACGAAGCCAGTGGTGGCGGTCGCCTGCAGCGAGGCCGGATAGGCCCATTGGATGCGCTGGTCGGTCGAATAGACCGGCAAGCCGGTGGTGAGGCTGTAGCCCTGCAGCTTGGTGCGGAAATCCGGGTTCTTGGAAAACGCACGCTGCGCGGCCACGATCGGATCGCGATCGTAGTAATTAATCGCCAAGGTGCCGCGGAGGCGTCCGCTCAAACCCGCGAAGCCGGTCGTGACGGTGGACTGCCGCTCGCGCCCCCCGCCGTGCTCGGTCATCTTGATCGAGCCGCTCACCTCGGTGCCCACCCATGATTTCTTCAGGACGATGTTGATCACTCCGGCGACGGCATCGGCGCCATAGATCGCGGAGGCACCATCGGTGATCATCTCGATCCGCTCGACCAGCCCGAGCGGGATCGTGTTCAAGTCCACGAAGCCCTGGCCGGAGGCCGAACTGCGGTTGCCACTGCCCGCCTGCGCCACCCGCCGGCCGTCAACCAGCACGAGCGTGGAGCCCGAACCCAGCCCGCGCAGGCTCACGCCGGAGACGCCTGTCTGCACCGGAGCGTGGGCCCCCAGAATCGGGCTGGCACCGACGAACGGAGTTTGCGGAACCTGATTCTCTGTGCGCTGCCCGGACGCCATGTTCAGGTCATCCGGCGCGCTGTTGCGGCCGGCGCCGACGCCGTTGTAAGTCTGCGGAATCGTGCGCATGAAGTCGGCGAGGTTCATCGCCCCGGTGGCGCGAATGTCCTCGATGCCGTAGGTCGAGACCGGCGATGGCCCATCGACCTCGGTGCGGCGGATGCGCGAGCCGAGCACTTCCATCGCTTCGAGTTGGAGAGCGGGCGTCGTGGGTGTGACGGGGGTCCGGGTGGTGGTCTCGGAGGGCTCGGCCGCCGGCAACAGGCCGGGGAGGGAGAGGGTGGCGCCAAAGGCAAGCAAGCGGAGTGTGCTGAGTTTCATCGAGAAGCTGGTGCTAAGGGTTTGAGGTAAAGTGAGAGGGTAGTTCCGGCCGGGGTCAGCGACCGAGGCTTCAGTGGCATTGGTGAATCAGCGGGTCGCGTCGCGTTTTTTCAGGTCGACCTCGGCCTTGGCGATGATCGCGGGGTCGACCTTGATGCCGGCCTTGGCGAGAGCGGCGTCGAGGATGACTTCGCCCTTGAGGTAGCCCGTCACCGCCGCCGCGATGCGACCTTCGCGGTCGATGATGAATTGCTGCGGGATGCCGCCCACGCCGTAGAGCTTGGCCGAGGCGCGCTCCGGCTTCCGCTCCGCCACATCGTGCGTGAAGATGAAGTCCGGGTACTTTTCCTGGTTGGCCTTCACCCAGGCCTCGAACTTGTCGCGCGCGTCGCTCGTGCAAGAGCCGAGGACGACCACGCCCTGATCCTTGTAGGTCTTCGCCACCTCCTGCGTGTGCGGCATCGAGGCGATGCACGGCCCGCACCACGTGGCCCAGAAGTCGAGCACCACGACCTTGCCGCGGTAGTCGGAGAGTTTGACCGGTTTGCCATTGAGGTCCTGCGTGGTGAAGTCCGGCGCCATCGCACCGACCTTGATCATCTCGGTGCGCGGGGCCGCGGCGCGGGCGGCCCGCTCGTCGCGCACCTTCTTGAGCTCGGCATCGGTCGTGACCTTGGCCGGCATGTCGGCGGCGGCGAGCTTCACCCCCGCCCGCAGGAGGAGGTTGCCAATGGCCTCACGGTAGCTCGGCCCGAAACCCGACGACCATCCGACCAGCTTGCCTGCGGCGTTCACCGCGATTGTGGTCGGAGTCGGCGTCATCACCCCGCCGATCCGCATCGAGACGATCCTGCTGTAGAACTCGCGGGAGCGCTCGGACTCCGCCTTGAGTTCTTCCGGGCTCATCTGATCCCGCGACTTGGCGGCCGCGACAAACTTGCCCGCGGGATCCCAGGCGACGGTGAACGAAACCTTCTCCGCATTCTTGGCGATCCAGCCATCGAAGTTCGCCCGCGTATCATAGCCGCCGATACCCAGAAAGATCACGCCCTGGTTCGCATAAGTCGAGGCGAGGTGGTTCCATTGGTCGAGCATCGCCGCCGGCGGACCGCTGCCGCCCGTCCACAGGCCGATGATTGCAATCTTGCCTTTGGCGTAGTCGGAGAACTTCACCGTCTTGCCGTCGGCGGAGCCGAGGGCGAAGTCGGGCACCGGGCGGCCGGCCGGCAGCTTGCCCATTTCCTCGTAGAAGGGCGGGGGCGGATTTTCCGCGGCGGCCTTGGCGGCTTCGGCGCGCTTGGCGTCGTCGTCCGCCGACTTCTTGAGTTGCGCCTCGCCCTTGGCGACCGTCGCGGGGTCGACCTTCACGCCGAGTTTGGCCAGCGCGGTCTCGGTGCGGGCGTCGTCCGCACCGTTGTTACCCACGATGAGCGCAGCGATCTTCCGATCGCGGCCAATGACGAACTGGGAGGGAATGAGGGACACGCCGTAGAGCTTGGATGAGGCCCGCTGGTCGTGGGTCGGCGATCCGCGTTCATTGGCATCGTAGGTGAAGACCATGTCGGCGTACTTCGACTGATTGGCCGGGATCCACTCCTTGAACTTGGCGATCGTGTCGCTCGTGCCAGCGGCAAGCACGACCACGCCCTGATCCTTGTACTTCGCCGCCACCTTCTGGGTGTGCGGGAAGGAGGCGATGCAGGGGCCACACCACGTGGCCCAGAAATCGAGGATCACGATCTTGTCCTTGAAGTCGGACAGCCGCACCTCCTTGCCGTTGAGATCGAGGCTGACGAAGTCGGGCGCCATCGCGCCGGCCGCGAGGGTGGCGGGACGAGCGGTGGCGGGCGTCGCCGCCGGAGGAGGCGCGGTCATCTTCGTGGCCGGCACCATGGGCGCCTGGGCCAGGGCGGAAGCCGCCGCAAGGAGCGCGGCGGCGGTGAGGGGGAGGAGTGATGTTCTCATAGAGGGAGGATTGGATTGGGGAAATGCGTGACTGGTGCGTGGCGTGGGGAGATTCTGTGCCGGATACGAAACTCGTTCATCGGTGGGGCCGGCTCTCCGAGCCGGCCTTGAGATCGCGATGAAGCTCGTTCCGCGGCTGAGGCCCGCTAGGAGAGCGGGCCCCCACCGGCATCGGCACGGACAACGCAACGGCTACCGCTGCGGGCGGCCGATGTTGCAGGGTGCGAATACGCGGCGAGTTCATGGACTGGTGGCGATCAAAAGTGGGCTAGGGACCGTGGAGAGCGAAAAGAGTCCGGGCGATGCCAATTTCTCACTGAAAAAGCCGGGTCGAATAGTAGCGCTCGGCGCGGTCGCAGAGGATGGTGACGACCCGGGCGCCGGGCGGAAGTTGCGCGGCCGTGCGGAGGGCGGCGATGACATTGGCGCCGCTCGACGTGCCGACAAGCAGGCCAAACTCGCGCGAGAGCCGGCGGGTCATCGCGATCGCATCGACGCTCGCCACCTCTTCGCGGGCGTCCAGTTTCAGGCCGTGCAGCAGCGGCGGCACGAATCCGCCGGCCACGCCTTCGATGAGGTGACAGCAGGGGGATTCGCCAGAAAGCATGGCCGCCTCGGCGGGCTCCATCGCCACGATGCGCACCTTGGGCAGGGCGGCGCGCAGGGCCGTGCTGATGCCGCGCAGGGAGCCGCCCGTGCCGTAGCCGGCGACAAACGCATCCACCCGGCGCCCCATTTGCGCCAGAATCTCGCGGCCGGTGTGATGCTCATGGTCGGCGGCGTTGAGCGGATTCTCGAACTGGCGCGGCAGGAAGTAACGCGGATCCTCGGCGGCCATCCTGTCCGCGAGCTCGATCCCGGTGAGGTAGCCGCGATCCGCCTTGAAGAGCACCAACTCCGCGCCGAGCTGCCGCATGAGATGGCGGCGCTCCATGCTGGCGGTGTCCGACATCAGAATTTTCACCCGATGGCCGAAGGCCGCCCCGAGCGTGGCGAGGGCGATGCCGGTGTTGCCGCTGGTGCACTCCAGCACGGTGGAATCGGGTCGCAGCAGCCCGCGCTGGCGCGCATCGGTGAAGATCGTCAGCGCCAGCCGATCCTTGATCGACCCGGACGGGTTCAGAAATTCCGCCTTGGCATGGAGCGTGATGCCCTCGGGCTCGAAACGCAGCGGGATGAGGGGAGTGTGCCCGATCAGCGACACCACCGCCGGGAGCGGCGGCGCGGTTTCCTCGCGATCCTTCGAGGCGCGGCGGGCAACGGGGAACTTGGACTGCATGCCCCAGCCTAGCAGGCCGCGGGGTCGGCGAACATAGGCCGAAAGGAACATTGCGCCTCGCCCGGACCCGCCAAGACCCGCTTGCAGTTGCAGCCGGGGAGTCCTTGGGTCACTTCCCTCCATCAGCGTCCAGTCCCGACTCTCGTTTCCGATGCCCAAGCGAAACCCTGCCCCCTCGCCCGCCCCGCCGCTCGACACGCGTGATCGCGGACCGAGGCTGGACGATCCGATGCTGCGCCGCGCGGTCGTCGACATGGAGGTATCGGCCAGCGTGCCGGAGCTCTGGCGGGCGCTGCAGCGCTTCCTGATCGCCGGCATCCCAAACCACTACAGTGCGACGCTGTTTCTCGACGCGCAGGAGAAGAACCCCGGCGCCCTCACGCTGCACACCGCGGTTTCCCGCCGGCCGCCCGAGTGGTGGCGGGCACGGGCCAAGCTCTCGCCCACCCATCCCTGGCTCGATGCCCACGTGGGGGTGAAGCTCTACAGTCTCGAGGACATTGTGCCGGACCGCGCCCAGCTCACGCGCACGGATTTCTTTCGGCACGTGATGCAGCCCGAGGGCTGGGACAAGCTGCTTGGCCTGACCCTCTGGGAGCAAGGCGAGCGGAAGAGCATCCTGTGCCTGCGGCGGACGGTAAAGCAGCAGCCCTTCTCCCATTCGGAACGCGCGCTGCTGCTCGACCTGCATCCGGTTTTCGACCGCAACATGCGTCGGCTGGAGAAACACGAGGAGGAGACGATCGCCCGCAACAGCCTGCAGCAGTTCATCAACCTCCTGCCCCAGGGCATCCTCCTGATCAACGCGCGCCACGAACTCGTCTTCGCCAATCCCGACGCGTTCGAGGCCTGCGCCGCGTGGAATCACGGCGCGGCGGCCGCGCGGCAGCTCAACGGGCGCGATGTGTTTGCCGTGCCCCCGGCCTTTCTCGAGGTCTATCACGAGCTGATGCAGCGCCACTACGCCGCGGCCCTCGCCGATCCCGACGCGATCGTCGCCCCGGAGCGGCGCCGCGTCGTGCACCCCCACCTGCCCCACCTGCACGCCGAGTGTTCGCTCTTCAGCCTCGATGACCCGCTGCTGTCGCGCCCCTACCTCTTCGTCCAACTCGTCAACCGCCAGGTCTTCGACTCCGCCGCGCCGGCGGGCCTCGACCGCCAGATGACCGTGCTCGCCCGCCTCACGCTGCGCGAGCGCGAGGTGGCCTTGCTCGTGCGCGAGGGACTGGGCAACGAGGAAATCGCGGAGCGGCTGCACAAGGGTGTGGGCACGGTGAAGAACCAGTTGCGCTCCGTCTTCACGAAGCTCGAGATCAGCAGCCGGGCGAAGCTCATCTCCCTGCTGCGTTGAGCCCATCAAGGTGGAAAGCTGGAAGCAAACCGCCCAGACCTGAGTTCCTGACTTACAGAATCCGCGGCGCCCCCGCGCCGCGAATTATGACCGGTTGATTTTCCCGGCAAAATCGGCGTTGTTGCGCGGCAAAACCAACATGCATCTTCCCCGCCTTCCCCTCTACGCGGCCATCGTGGCCGCCTTTTCCTGGCCCGGCTTCAGCGCTGAAACCGCCGTTTCCGCCCCGCCGGCTGATCCGGCCTTCTCGGTCAAGCACATGGACCCCTCGGTTTCGCCCAAGCAGGACTTCGGCAGGTTTGCCGCCGGCGGCTGGTACGCGCGCACCCCGATTCCCTCCGACAAGTCCCGGTGGGGCGGCATGGACGAGCTCGCGGAGCGCAATTGGTTCAAGGTGCGCACGCTCGTCGAGGCCGCCGCGGACAAACCCGGCGCCCCCGGCTCCAACCCCCAGAAAGTCGGCGACTTCTTTGCCTCGTCGATGGACGTCGCGACGATCAACCGTCTCGGGCTCAAGCCCATTGAGGCGATGCTCAAACGCATCGAGGCCACCAGCGGCGAGGACCTTCCGCAGATCGCCGCCGAGATGCACCTGACGATCGGGAGCCCGTTCTTGGGCGTGGCGTTTTTTCCCGACCAGAAGAAGAGCGACACCTACGGCTTTTATCTCTCGCAGGGCGGCATGAGCCTGCCGTCGAAAGAGTATTATTTTTCCGAAAAATTCGCCCGGGAGCGCTGGGAGTTCATCGGCCACGTGGCGAAGATCTTTGAGCTCGCCGGCGACGCCAAAGCGCTCGCCTACCAGCGCGCCGAAACCGTGTTTGCCTTCGAAAAGGCGATGGCCGAAAACGCCAAGCTGCCCGTCGAGTTGCGCGACCGCCTGGCCAACTACAACAAGATGAGCATCGCCGACGCGGTGCAGGCCTATCCCGGCCTCCAGCTCCGGGCTTTTTTCCGGGCCCTCGGCGTGCCCGCCGGCGTGACCGACGTGATTGTCGGCCAGCCCAAATTCATGGAGGGACTGGCGAAGCTGGTGCAGGAGCGCACCCCGGAGGAGCTGAAGATCTACACCCGCTGGCAATTGCTCCGCGCCGCGGCCCCGTATCTCTCGGAGGCCTTCGACCAGGAACGCTTTCGCTTCTTCGGCACCGTGCTCAACGGCACGCCGCAACCGGAGCCGCGCTGGCAGCGCGCCGCCCGCGCGGTCGACGGCAGCATCGGCGACGCCCTCGGCCAACTCTTCGTCGCCCAGCATTTCCCGCCCGAGTCGAAGGCGCGCATGATGGAGTTGATCGGCAACATCCAGGCCGTGCTGCGGGACCGCCTGGCCAAGCTGGAATGGATGTCCGAAGGCACGCGCCAGAAGGCGCTGGTGAAGTTCGACCGCTTCGAGCCGATGATCGGCTACACCGAGAAGTGGCGCGACTACTCCAAGGTCGAGATCAAGCGCGACGATTTTTTCGGCAACGTCTCCCGGGCCGCGCTGGCCCAGTCGCGCCACCAAATTGATCGCACCGGCCAGAAGGTCGACAAGCGCGAGTGGGGCATGACACCCCCGACGGTCAACGCCTACTTCTCTCCAACGACCAACCAGATCGTCTTCCCTGCCGGCATCCTGCAGCCGCCGTTCTTCGACCCC
>SXSC01000347.1 GCA_005792355.1 Opitutaceae bacterium | reverse complement strand
TGCTGCAACGCCTCGACGAACGTGCCTTGATCGAGCGGATTCGCCCGCAAGTTCCAAATGCTGCGCCGAAGGTCCTCGCGGCTCCGGTCAAGCAGTTGGAGCGCGAGGGACAAATGCTGGCTGCTGCGCTGGGGGTCGGTTTCCCGCAAGGTCTGCCGAAAGAAGAGATCTGGGATTTTTCACCAGGAAATCGCGGATTTCATTACCGCCGCGATCGCTCGCTCCCAATCGCCGAACCCGGTCACTGCAGCCAACGCGCGGATCGGGCCTGCGATTCTGCACGGCGCGATTCCGCCCGACTGGGCCTTGTCATTCGAAAAAACGGCTTGTGCATCTGTCTCTGCGCGTGGCTGACCTCGGACCTGAGCCACGCTTTTCCGCAGGGCACGCAAACACGTGGTCGGGTTTCAGTTGCAGGCAGACGACTAGCGCCACCGACTGAACGTTCAAGCGCGTAATTGAAATCTGGTGTCATGCCGTTGTCATGCGGCGGCCCTGCCTGCAAGTCCGAGGGCTGAACGACCAGGTAGCGCCCTGCCCTTGATCAGGTCGCCGTCAGACGACTTCCACCAGACGGCTGCCTTGGCCGAGCAACTGCACAATTCCGGCCAGGCGCGGTTCGAGCCATGCCCGAAGCGCCCGGTTCGAAGCATTGCCCACGCGCAGCCAAACGACCGCAGGGCCGTCGCTCGTCTGCTGGGATCGCACCGCAAAGTCCTCGTCCTTGGTCAAGATCACAGCACTCGTTTGCAGCGCGTACGCCCAAATCGCGCCGTCCCCGGCTTCTCTCAAGCCCACTTCGCGCACCGCCTTCGCCTCATGACCTTGTTCCCGCAGCCAGACCGCTAAAGCTGGTGGCAGTTGGGCATCGACCAAGAACCTCATTTTGCCAGCGAGAGAACGGCGTGATCAACCTGGGTGGCGGCGTATTCCAAGCACGCCCGGATGTCTCCGGCTTCCAAATCCGGGAAATCCTCCAAGATCGTTTGCTCGGACTCTCCCGCCGCCAGCATGTCGAGCACATCCTTGACGCGAATGCGCATCCCCCGGATGCACGGCCGTCCGCCGCACTGGTTCGGGTCGAAGGTGATTCGCTGCAATTGGCTCATGCACCGACGCTACGGTGGGCCGCGGCGGCTGCAAGCCCGCCTTTGCGACTGGCGAACCGATCACTTCTGGCGCATCCCTCCACTGATGCTGGCCCGCAGCCACGGTGCCGCCGCGCCAGGCTCCGCCCGGCACGCACTCGCCAGCCGACTCACCTGAAAAGGACTCCCCATCGCCAGGGCATCCGCGAGCCACCGATTCGTTGCCGTGGTGCTCGCCTTCATTTCCGTCACCACCGCCACCTTCCATGCCGCCGACTTCGGGTCCCGCGCGAGATCGGCCCGGGTCTTCCCGATCGCCGCCAGCAGTTCGCCCAATCGCGCTTCAAGCCGGGCCATCCGGGCTTCCTCCAAATCAGGTTCGCCCTGCTCGAGTGCGGCGAATGCCTCGCGATGTTCCTCCACGAGCTCCGCTTTGAATTCTCTTGTTCCCAGCACCCAGCCTTTTGACATGCGATCGAAGCGCAGGCGTTTCTGCTCGGGCGCGTTTTCCGCGAGCCACGCCAGATACTCGGCATACTTCTGTCGCCCAGCCGGCGTATCCGCCAAGCCACCGGCGTGTTCCAGACTCGCCATCGGGCGAAACCACGTCGCACGCTCCTTCGGGCGCATGAGCCACCGAAAGCTGGACCAAGGCCAATCACCCAGACGTTCGACGGTCGTGATGCCCGCTCGCACCGGGTTGAGATGAATGTAGTGACAGAGTGGGCCGAGCGCGTCGGCGGGATCGACGAGCAGGCTCTTGTAGCGGCCCTGGAAAAGATGCCCGCACTCGCGCCGGTACCGGTTGAAGCGCAGCGCAAAGGTGCTCTGGAGCCACTGCATGCCGGCCACCAGATTTCCGCGCGGCGTTTCCAGCGCCAGATGGAAGTGGTTCGACATCACGCACCACGCATGCACTTCCCAGCCCGCCTTCTCGCACGCCTCGCCGAGACAGTCGAGAAACGCCAGCTTGGCACCATCGTCGCGAAAGAGCGCGGAGCGATAGTTGCCACGGTTGATGACGTGGTAGACCGCGCCCTTGAATTCGAGTCGGAGCTTGCGTGCCATGGGCCCGCCAGCCTGCAAACCTCCTCCCAACGGTCAACCACAAACCGCAAGGCCTGACCCTTTCGGATTGGCTGACCCTTTCGGATTGGCACGAATTGGGTACGGCTGTCTCGAATCTCGATTTGACCCCTTGCGCGCAGCTTCGATCAGAACGTGCCGCGCACGCCGAACGACCACAGCGCGCCGTAGGAGTTGGCGGAACTCCGGCGCGCATACTCGGGGGTATCGTCCTGATATCGCGTCTGGTTGAACTGCACGTTGAACAGGTTGCGGCAGTTCACGAAGACCGACAGGCGCTTCAGCGCCTGGAACGTGAGGTGGATGTCCAGCGTCGTGCGCGCGTCCTGATAGTTGATGGCCCGCGGCCCCTGGGCCGTGGAAAGACCTCGATTCTGTTCCTGTGGGTGACAAAAACTCCATCCGATTCGGAAACCGTTGATGGATGGCCGAATCGGATGGAGTTTTTGTCACCCACAGGCGCACGGCATCGAGCCAATCGAGCGCTTTCGGCACGCGGCCGAGGAATTTCGGGTCGCCGGTGAGCTCGTAAAATCTGATGAAGCTGCGGATGCAGGACGCCGAGGTGTGGGTGGCGAGTGATGGCGGCTCATAGGAACGTGCGCCGGCGGGTTGGAGATCGAGGGTGTGCTGTAAGCTCCAGCCCGCCCGATGGCGCTCGGATAAATTGATCCACTTGCGCTAATCTAAACTGATCCACCCGTTAAAAACGGGGAGTGGTCACTTCTTCTTTCCAAGTAGCTTGTTTATGCGCCTGAACGTCTCGTAAGACACGGGATAGCAGAGATCGACATTTCGAACATCGAAGGCGGTTGAGTGTACAGTTGAGAACAGATTGGGCTTATTGAGACTGGAGGCCCCGCGTTAGTGGATCAATTTAGCCGAGCAGAGGTGGGTTAATTCTCGCGAGCGATATCGCCCGCCTGGGGCGCGGTTTGCTGCGTCGCCAAAAACACGTCCATCCCCCGGCGGATCGCGTCGAGGAGCCGGTCGTCGCCGAGCGCCTGGTGGCACAGGATGAGGAAGTCGATGTTACCTGCGGTCACGTTGTCGTTAAAGGTGATGAACGATGTGTAGTCGGGCCGGTCGTGTTTCGAAAACGCGGGGCCGGCGGGATAGCGCTGCGGCCAACCGCCGACCGGGTGCTGGCTGTCGAGGACAAACTGGATCGCGCGATCGAGGGGGACGCGGTACTTGGGATCGCGTTTCACGAGGTAGAGCCGCAGCATGAACTCCGCGCAGTCGACCGTCGTCGAGTCGTCGAAGGTGGCGTTGCCGTAGTAGTGCTGGTACTCCTCGAGGCGCCAGCCGTTCCGGCCGACGGTGTCGTACCATTCGCGCAACGAACTCTCGCCGGCGAAGTCCACCACGTAGTTCCAGCCCCCGGCGGGATGCTGTCCGGCGATGAGTGCCCCGGCGACGGACTCCGCCGCTCGATAATAGAAGTCGTCGCCGGTCGCATGCAGTGCGGCGAGGAACGCCTGACCCATGCTGGCGGTGCCGGGCGCCTGCAGCCAAATCATCGAAGGCCGGGCCTCCATCTCGCCCCAACGGCGCGACAGATCTGGCAGGTAGCTCCATACATATCCTCCGTGAACAGCGACGTGGTCCGTCATGAACGCAGTGGCGCGCTTCATCGCATCGAGCACCTGGGCTTGGGGCGGAGGTTCGGCGGCGCAGAGGCCGGAGACGCCGCCGCACGCGAGCACCAGCCAGTAACGAAAGAGTTTCATCGTTGGGGAATCAGCGCCGGGGTCTGCTGGTCGCCCTCGCGGCGGGATGACCTATTCTCCCACCCAACCCTTGGACGATTATCTTCATGTCTTGGTTCAGGGCGACTGGCTGCGATTTCGCAACGGGTTTTGGATCGGCAGTTCACCGGTGGCCGCGTTGCTGGGGTGGGAGGGAGGCGACGCCCGGAGTCTCTGGGTCATCTCAGTGGAGACTTCCAATAGCCGTTCGCGCAGATGTGCGAGCCGGGCCGGATCGATGCGTGATTGCGGCGCGCTGCAACCGACGGCGAAGAGCAGCCGTCCGGTGGCGTCGAAGACCGGCGAGCCCACCGCAACGACTCCGCTGTTGGCGACATTTTCAGTGATCGCGCAGCCGTCGGCGGCCACTTGCGCGAGCAAGGCTAGGGCCTCATCGGCATCGCGCGGGGCGTTGGGCGCGAGTTTCACGTAATCTTCCGCTCGGACGTGGCGCACCTGCGTGGGGTGATCCTGATACGCCAGCAACACGCGTCCGGAAGCAAACATGATCGGGTGCTCCACCACGCCGTGGTGGTGCGTGACCGCAAGCGTGTGACCCGCCTGGATCCAATCCACCACCACTGCCTGATCCTGCTGCCAAGCCAACACCACGATGGTCTCGTCGGATTTCTCCGCCAAGGACTCGATGTACGGTCGGGCGAAGCGCCGCATCTGTTGTTGGGGATCGGCGCCGGCGCCGAGGCGTACTGCCGCGAGGCCAAGCCGATACTGGCGCGACGCGGGGTTGGCTTCGACGAAACTCGCGGCCTGCAGCGTCTTCAAGATGGCGTGCGTGGCTGGGGGCGAAAGCTCGAGTTGGCGGGAGAGTTCACGCACCCCAATCCACGAGCCGTGGCGATCGAGCGCTTGAAGGAGGCGCAGTGCCTTTTCCACCGATTGCACAGTGGAGCGCCTGGCAGGACGGGCGGCGTACGGCGCAGTCGGAGTTTCGGAATTGGGCTCGTGCGTGGGCATGGCTGATCGTCACCGACGGAAGCACCAAGAAGGGACAGGCTACAAGCATAATGTTCGGATTAGCCGAACATTATTCTGATTAGATGAATAATTCCCTTGAGTCTGTCACTCTCCCAAAGCTGATTCCCTTCGCCTCCCAAAAACTCCTCCGTCCTGAGGACGCCCCAAAATCAGCCTGTCCCTTGTCCGCCCGCCGCTGCCGCAACCTGCATTTTTAACCTGTCCCTTGCGGTCGTCCTGCCGCCCTGAAATCAGCCCCCGCCTTTGTCATCCCAACCCATGAACTCATCGACTATTGCGGCCACCCCGCTGTCTGCGCACCGTGAAATCCTCCCGCTCCTCGTCCGCCTCGTCCTGACCGCCACCCTGCTTACCGCGTGCGGCGCTTCGTCCGCTTCAGCTCAGGCGGTCGCCCCGGTCCTCACCCTGCCGAAACCCGACGCCGACACCGTCGTCCTCAGCCCGTTCACCGTCACGTCCACAGCCGACGTCGGTTACCAGGCCGGCAACACTCTCGCCGGGAGCCGCATGAACACGAAGCTCTCCGAGACACCCGCCTCCGTCTCCGTCTTCACGGAGGAATTTCTGAAAGACCTGGGCGCCACCAATCTTGCCGACGTGCTCGAATACGGCGTGAACGCCAACGCCGATTTCAACGCCGTATCCACCGCGCCCAGCTTCTTCTACATGGACGGCGCCCTGCTCAACGGTGTGCGGGTCAACAACCGCGGCCTCCTCGCCTCCCAGTCGATCGACTTCCTGGATACCACGCTGCCGATCGATTCCTACAACACCGGCCGCTTCGATGTCTCGAGCGGTCCCAACTCCGTCCTCTTCGGCTTCGGCTCCGCCGGCGGCATCGTCAACGCCCAGACGCGCTCCGCCGACCTGCGCCGCTCCTCCGCCAGCCTCAACCTCATCGCCGGTTCGTGGAGCGCGTACCGCGCCGAGGCCGACTTCAACGTCGCCGCCCTCAAGGACCGCTTCGGCCTGCGCGTCATGGGCGTGCACGACGAACGCGACACGTGGAAGAAGTACGCCCGGCGCGAGACCGAGCGCTGGTCGGTCGTGGCCGGCTTCAAGCCCTTCAAGACGACGACCCTCACGGCCTTCTACGAAAACGGCGATCTTCAGACTCCCTCGGAGCGACCCTACAACCGGATCGACAATCTCTCCTTCTGGTGGGATCGCGGCCACGGCACAGTCGACAACACCGCCTTCGGCACGGGCACCGGCACGGTGCAAAACGCGACCGGCGTCCGCGGCGTGGGCACCCGCAATGTCTGGGTCTCCAACGATGGCCGCCCGATCATGGCGCGCGCCGGAAGTGCCAACACCGTCGTGTATCGCAGCGCCGGCCGCTACGAGGCGGGGGTCCTCAGCGGCATCGCCACCCAGCGACTCGAGTCGGGCGCCTACCAGACCTTGCTGCCCACCACGCCCCAAGCCAGCGGCCTGCCCTACACGCCCTACGACATCAATTACTACGGTCCCGAAGCCGTGCGCACGAACGCCATCAATCGGAAGTTTTTCAAGCTCGAGCAGCAGCTCGGGCGCGACGGCTTCCTCGAGATCGCCTACAACCGCGAGCACGGCTCCGGCTTCTCCCACCAGATGTCGGGCGATTTCGCCGTGTACGGCGACCCCAATCTGTATTCACCGAATCCCGACGGCACGGCCACCCGCGTCGCCAACCCCCGCGCCGGCCAGCTCTACGTCGAACAGATCTGGTATCACAACATCGAGGCCATCTGGAACGAGGCCCTCCGCGGCACCGCTTCCTGGCGCCTCGATCTCGGCCACTGGGGCGACCACCGTCTCGCCAGCATGGCGGAGCGCGCGAAATCAACCAACCGCACGACGCAAGGCCCGGAGATCCTCGTCAACGCCGCCACGCGCATGCCGATCGTAAACGCCACCGCCCCAGAGAACGGCCAGAACCACCTCTACCGCCGCAACTACGTCGCCAACGGCGAGCCCGAAACCTACTACGCGGGTACCCGCTTCGACTCCCGCCCCATCACCTACGGCGGGGTCAACTACGTCAGCCGCCTCATCACGAATGCCAACGCCAATGGCGCCATCCGCCAGATTGATAGCCTGATGCTCGCCACCCAGAGCCGCTTCTTCAAGGGACGCCTGATCGCGACCGGCGGCTTGCGTCGCGATCAGATCGGTTTCACGCCGTTCAGCAACGCCCGCATTGCCCCGACCGATCCCCGCGTCGCCTCCGGCGAGAAGATCTCCTACGAATACGAGCTGCTCGGCGAGGATCCCGCCAACCAGCGCTCGTATGACTTCAAGACCTACACCGCCGGCGCCGTACTCGGGCTGATCAAGGGCGTGGCCGCGTTCTACAACGAGTCGAACAACAACGGCGCGCCCCAGACCAACCGCCGCATGCTGCCCGACGCCTCGCTCCCAGTGCCGCCCGAGGGCCGCGGCCGCGACTACGGCCTCATCCTGAATTTCCTCGACGGCCGGCTCTTCACCCGCGTCACAGCGTTCAACACGCAGGCCAAGAACGACCCGACCGTGCGCGACAACACCTTCATCGTCGCCCACCGCCGCATCATCACCGCGTATCGCGACAATGGCCTGATCACCCAGGCGGAGGCCGACACCAAGTTCCTCAACGGCTACCTCGGCGACTTCATGTCCGACCTCGCCACCCAGGGCTACGAACTCGAGTTCAAGGCCAACCCCACCAAGAACTGGACGATCACCGCGTCGTACTCCTACACCAAACTCAAGCGCAGCAACCTCGGCCAGGACTGGGGTCCATGGTGGGCGGAACAAAAGGCCTTCTACGCCAAGTTCCCCTCCTCACTCCTCACCCTGCCCTCCAACCTTCCGATCAGCACCGAAATCGCTCAGATCGAGACCGGGGTCCAAAACCTCTTCGCGCTAAACGAAATCGGCTACAACAACCGCCCGCACAAGGCCAACGCCTTCGTCCGCTACTCATTTGACGGCGAAAGGCTGAAGGGCTTCTTCGTCGGCAGCGGCGTGCGCTGGCAGGACAACAACGTGCTCCAGCGCGAAATCGTGGGCTTCGACGCCCTCGGCAAAGACATCCTCGGGAAGATTCTCTACGGACCGGAGATCTTCAACGTCGACGCGCTCATCGGCTACTCTACCCGCCTCAAGTCCGGCCTGCTCGGCCGCGGCACGACGCTGCGCGTGCAGCTCAATATCGCCAACGCACTCGACAGCGAGCGCATCCAGGTGATCCGCCTCAATCGCGTGGGCGACGGCTACTGGCGCGTCGTGCCCCGCGAGCCGCGCAGCTTCCGGCTGTCGGCCTCGCTCGGCTTCTGAGCGATGAAACGGATTGCCTGCTTGGCTGTAGCTGGCCTCGTTGAGGCCGGCCGTCCGGGGTCAGCGACCCCGGCTACAATGGTCGTTTCATGATCTCCCCGCTCCGCGCCTGGCTTCTCTGCTTTCTGTTGTTTTTCGCGGCGGCGTTGTGCTTCCTCGATCGGCAGGTGCTGAGTGTGCTCGCGCCGCAAATCATCGCCGAGTTTGGGATGTCGAACACGTCGTATTCGCGGGTCGTGACGGCGTTTGTCTTGAGCTACACCGTCATGCTCGTGTTCGGCGGCCGGCTGATGGATGCGCTCGGCACGCGACGCGGGCTGACGCTCGCGGTGGGCTTTTGGTCGCTGGCCAGCGCGGCGCATGCGTTTGTGGCCGGCCCCCTGACCCTCGGCGCGGCGCGATTTTTCCTCGGCGCGGGCGAAGGTCCGGCGATTCCCGGCGCGATCAAGGGCGCCGTCGAGTGGATGGACCCCAAGCGGCGCGGCATCGCGGTTGGCCTCGCTACGAGCGGAGCCTCGCTAGGTTCCATGATTGCCCCGCCACTCGTCGTGTGGACGGCCGCGCACCTCGGCTGGCGCGGTGCGTTTGCGGCGACCGCGCTCCTCGGAGCGGTCTGGCTCATCGTGTGGCTCCTGGTCTTTCGCGGGCTGCCGGCCGCCGCCACCACGCCGGCCGCCAACCGCCCGACCTCAAGCTGGCGTTCGCTGCTCGCGCGCCACGAGGTGCGGCGCCTGCTCGCGGCGCGGTTCTGTTTCGATCCGGTGTATTATTTCTACATGTTCTGGATCCCGCAGTACCTCGCCAAGGAGCGGGGCATGTCGCTGACCGCGATCGGGGCCCTGATCTGGATTCCGTTTGTCGCCCTCGAAATCGCCAACCTCGGCGCCGGGCAGGCGTCCGACATGTGCGTCGCCCGCGGCTGGTCGCGGCGACGCGCACGGATGACGCTCATGCTCGTCGCCGCGCTGCTGACGCCGGCGTCTTTCTTTGTGGCCCTCGCCGGCACGCCCGAGTTTGCGATCGCGCTCATGGCCGTGCTGATGTTTGCCCACGGCATCTGGATCACCAACTTCATGACGCTGATCGGCGACACCGTGGAATCGAGCGATGTGGCGACGACGGTCGGCATGACGGGTTTTTGCGGCGGCATCGCCGGCATGCTCTCCAATCTCGTGATCGGCCCCGTCGTCGACCACTATTCCTTCACTCCCGTCTTTCTGGTGTCCGCCGTCGTCTACCCACTCGCCTGGCTGATCCTGAGCGGAAAGGTTGTTTTTCGGCGCGTATGAATCACGCCTGTTCCACCTTGGCCTGTGGCCCCTTCCTTCCCCGGGCTCAGCGAGCCCGGCTACACCAATTCGCCTGGGTTGGCTTGGCTGTAGCCGGGGTCGCTGACCCCGGGGCACGACAGACGAGATTTCGGCACCCTCTCCCATGAACGCCTCATCCGTTCCTCCCTCCTCATCCTCCCCCGCGATGCCCCGCATCGCCCGCCGCAAGCCGCGCACCGCCCGCGTCGGCATCTTCGGCGTGGGCCATCACACCTACTGGGCCCAGTTCCCGGGTCTGCACGACGAGATGATCGCCAAGATCGAGAAACTCGTCGGCAAGGTCGCCGCCACCGGCGTGACGGTGACCAACTTCGGCCTCGTCGACACCGCGCAGGCAGCTTATGCGCTTGTGCCGCGGCTCAAGGCCGCCGATCTCGATCTCCTGTTTTGCGACATGGTCACGTACGCCACCTCGGCGACGTTCGGCATCATCATCCGTTCGCTCGACATTCCGATTGTGCTCGTGGCGCTGCAGCCGCTCGCCGCGCTCGATTACGCGAAGGCGACCACCCACATGCAGCTCGCCAATGACGATTTTTGCTCGGTGCCGGAGTTCACCGGCGTCGCCATCCGCATGGGCAAGCGTCCGCCGGAGGTGATCCTCGGCACGCTGCACGACGATCCGGCGGCCGAGGCCGACCTCCGCGAATGGTGCGAGACCGCCATGGCCCTGCACGACGTGAAGCGCGCCCGCATCGGGCATTTCGGACATCCGATCGAACACATGCTCGACATGCAGACCGATCAGACCGCACTGACCGCAGCCTTTGGCTGCCACATCGTGCAGACTGAGGCCGATGATCTGCTGCGGCTGGAGCGCGAGGTCACTACCGTGGAGATCGAGCGGAAGTGCGTCGAAATCCTCGCGCTCTTCGACACGCCCGATCCCAAGGCCGATCCCGTCACCCGGAAGCTCACCGACGAGGATCTGCACACCGCGGCGCGCGTGGCGGTCGCGCTCGATAAGTTCATCGCGCACCACGAAATCGACGGACTCGCCTACTACTACGAAGGCGAACCCGGCGCGCCGTTGCGCACGATCGTGACCAACCTGATCGTCGGCAACTCGCTGCTCACCGCCGCCGGTTTCCCGATGTGCGGCGAGTCCGACCTTAAGACCTGCCTCGCGATGCTCATCATGGATCGCCTCGGCATCGGCGGGAGTTTCGCGGAGTTCCATCCCGTCGACTTTAAGGAGGGCTTCGTGCTCGTCGGTCACGATGGGCCGCACCACCTCAACATCGCCGACGGCAAGCCGGTTCTGCGCAGCCTGATCAAGTACCACGGCAAGCCCGGTCGCGGTGCCAGCGTCGAGTTCAAGATCAAGGAGGGCCCGATCACGATGCTCAGCGTCGGCGTGACGGCGCAGGGGAAGTTCAAGTTCATCATGGCCGAGGGCGAGAGCGTGCACGGCCCGATTCCCGCCACGGGCAATACCAACACCCGCGGCTTCTTCCGTCCCGATGTGCGCACGTTTCTGAAACGCTGGGTCGCCGAGGGGCCGACACACCATTTCGCCCTCGGCATCGGCCACCGCGCGCAGGCCTTGCGTCGCATCGGCGAAGCGCTGGGGATTGAGACGGTGATCATCAACCTGGAGAAATGACCATGCATGCCACCTGGATTTCCTGTAGCCGGGGTCGCCGACCCCGGGCCGGCCTCAGCGAGGCCGGCTGCATCCTCCATCGCAGCATAAAGCCGCTCCTACAGAGCGCGTTTCTTGCTCTCGCCGCCGCGTGGCCACTGTCCGCCGCCGCCACCGACGATCTCGCTGCCGGTTTCCGCACTCCGCCCATGGAAGCCCGGCCGCACACCTACTGGCTGTGGATGAACGGCCATATGCACGCGCCGTCCGCACTGGAGGAACTCCGGGCGATGAAGACGGCGGGACTGAGCGGCGTGCTGCTCTTCGAGATGGGCGCGCGCGGCGACAAGGCCGCCTTTCCGCCGCCGGGACCGGCCTTTCTCAGCGATGCGTGGCTCGCCCAATTGAAACTCGCCGTCGGCGAAGCCCGCACGCTCGGCCTGCAGGTCGACATGTCGGTGATTAGCAGTTGGGACATGGGCGGTCCGTGGATCGAGCCCCGCCATGCCTGCATGGCGCTCTACGCTACCGAGACCACCGTGACGGGCGGAACCAAGCTCGACGTGGCGCTGCCGTTCCCGACGCCGGAGCGCGCCGCGCCACTCGCCTCCGACGGCCGGCCCGCGCACTGGACGGATGTAGCCGTGCTGGCACTACGTTCGCCCCACCGGCTGCCGGCGCACGAGTTTGTGCTCCGGCTTGATCCGCCCGGCGATCATGCGCTCACCGAAGTGGTGCTCGATCAGGGCCGGCCCAATGCACCCGCGGAACTGGCGGCGACGATGACGCCGGTGCGTGAATTCACCGTGGCGGTTTCGGCTGCCGGCACCGGCCAGGGCGATTTCAAGGAGGTGTTGCGGGGCAGTCTCGCCGCCGCCGCGGGACCGCAACGCTTCAAGCTGCCCGCGGGCACGCAGGGACGCCACGTGCAACTCCGGTTGCTGAGCGGCCACGACGCCGCCCGCCCACGCTGGACGCTGGGCGAGTTTGAGGTGATCGACGCGACGGGTCGCAACGCCGCCGGCTCCCACTCCGTCAATCGTCTCGTCGACGGTGCTCTGACGGTCCGCGCCCCGATGCCGCTCACCTACTACGATTGGAAGGCCGGCAACATCAACAACGGCAGCGTGACCGGGGCTGGCGGCGTGTTTTGCACCTACGGCCCGCCGCCCTTCGACATTACCGACCCGCGCGAACTGATCGACATCACGGCTCACGTCGATCGCGCAGGACGCCTGCGTTGGGATGCGCCGTCGGGAGCGTGGACGATCCAGCGCTACGTCTGCATGGTCACGGGGGAAAAACTCAAGGTGCCCGGCCCGGCTTCGGACGGTCTCGCGAGCGATCATCTCAACGCCGAGGCCACGCGCGTGCACATGAATCACGTCGTGGCGCAGCTGAAGACGGGTCTCGGCGACGATCTCGCCGGGAGCGGACTGCGCAACCTCTACCTCGCGAGCTATGAGGTGGTCGGCAAGGTCTGGTCACCGGTCTTCGCCGGCGAATTCAAGCGGCGGCGCGGTTACGAGCTCACGCGCTACCTGCCGGCCATCTTCGGGGCGCAGGTCGGCAACGCGGAGGCCACGGAGCGTTTCCTGTTCGATTACCAGAAGACGCTCGGCGAGGTGGTGGTCGACGCCTATTATCGCACCGCCGCGGAGGTGGCGCGCGCGGTCGGGCTGGACATCAAGTCCGAGGCCGGCGGCCCGGGCCCGCCGATTCATACCCCGCCCATCGAATCGCTGCAGGCCTACGGCGCGATCGGCAGCGTGCAGGGTGAGTTCTGGCCTTTCCGCCCCACCAGCGACGGCCTCAATGTCATCAAGGAGCCGGCCTCGGCCGCGCATATCTACGGCATACGCCGCGTGCACTTGGAGTCGTTCACCTCCTCGCGTCACTGGGGCGAAGGCCCGCAGGATCTGAAGGAGAGTGCCGACCGCGTGTTCTGCGAGGGCGGCAATCACTTCGTCTGGCACACCTGGACGCACAACAGCCCCGAGGCTGGCGTGCCGGGCTGGGTCTATGGTGCGGGCACCCACCTCAACCGCAACGTCACCTGGTGGCCGCAGGCGCCCGCGTTCCTCAGCTATCTCTCGCGCGGATCCTTCCTGCTACAGCGCGGCCTCTTCGTCGCCGACGTGCTCTACTACTACGGCGACGGTGGTGCCAATTTTGTCGGCCCGCGGCGCAACCCGCCGACGCTTGGTCCGGGCTACGACTACGATGTCACCAACGCCGAGGTAATCCTCAACCGTCTCAGCGTGCGGGACGGCCGCCTGACGCTGCCGGACGGCACGAGCTACGCCGTGCTCGTGCTGCCCGAGCGTGTCGACATCCACCCCGCCGTGCTGGCGCGGATCGAAAAACTCGTGGCGGAGGGCGCGACCGTGATCGGCCCGCGGCCGTTGCGCGCCTCCGGCTTGGAGGGCTTCGCCACCAGCGATGCGCGGGTGAAGGAAATCGCCGCGCGCCTCTGGGCCGATCTCGACGGACGTGAGCGCACCAGTCGCCCGCACGGCGCGGGCCGCGTCGTGCAGGGCAAGACGGAGCGTGAGGTGCTGGCGGAAATAAAGATCCCGCCCGATTTCACGGCTCCCACCGCGCTCGACTTCACGCATCGGCGCGACGGCGACACGGAGATCTACTTTGTCCGCAACAAGGGGACGACCGCCTTTGTCGGCACCGCGGTGTTTCGCGCCGGCCCGAAGGCACCGGAGTTTTGGGATCCGCGCACGGGCACGATCGCGCCGGCGGGAATGTTTTGGCGCACCGAGGGCGGCATCGAGGTTTCATTGCAGCTCGCGCCGATGGGCTCGACCTTCGTCGTCTTCCGCGGCCGGCTGCCGGCCAACACGATTGCTTCGGTCACTCCTTCCGCCACGATCGAACGGAGTGGTGATGAAGCGCGGCTCGTGACCGAGAAATCCGGCTCATACACGGTCGCCTTTGGCTCCGGCATGCGCTGCGAAATCAAGGTCGCGACCCTGCCGGGGCTGTTGATGCTCGATTCCGACTGGACGGTGGATTTTTCCTCGTCCGCCGGCGCCCCGGCTCGGCTCTCACTCCAACGGGTCGGACCGTGGACCCAGTCCGCCGTACCTGAGGTGAAATATTTCGCCGGCACGGCGAAATACCGCCGCACGTTTGCGCTGCCCGACGGCTGGCGCGCCCATGCGCAGCGTGTGGAGCTCGACCTCGGCCGCCTTTGGGCCATCGGTGAGGTGTGGGTGAATGGTCGGTCGCTCGGAGTGGTGTGGACGCATCCTTTTCGGGTCGATTGCACGACGGCGTTGCGCGACGGCGCCAACGAACTGGTGGTCGACGTGGTCGGCACCTGGCACAATCGCCTCGTCGGCGAGGCGCGTGGCGCGGTGCCTCGCTGGACGAAGACCCATGTCACGAGTTCCCAGCGCGGTTTGGGGAAGGACATGCAATCGGGTCCCTGGAAGACACTCGATCCCATCGACGCCGGCCTCTTCGGCCCCGTGCGCCTGATCCCGCTCGCGGTGCAGCCGGTGGAGTGAGGCTCGCAGGGGAATGACCGGCGCTTCCATGAACTTGCTCCTCCCTCGTAAGCACTGGGTCCGATACGCCAAAGCTCGTTTTGGTGTGGTTGTAGCCGGCCTCGCGGAGGCCGGCCCGGGGTCGACGACCCCGGCTACACGGTCTGGCTTTCCGAAACGCTTCAGAAAGTGCCCGTGGGGACTTTTCTTTCCAGCGCCGATCGCCCGGTTGCTATCGACTCTGGTCGTGAGCACGATGGCGATGGCCACCGAACCCGCCACCCCCGCACTCTACCGCGAGCCCTTTGCCGAGTCGTTTCCCATCCGCCAGGAGCAGCACCTGCAGATCAAGGCCTACGCCGACAATTTGCTCCAGGCGCAGGCCGAGCAGGCGCTGCACTCCGTCACGCCCGACTTTTCCAGCCTCGCGGCGTATGAGCGTTCGCTGCACTCGTATCGTGATCGTCTGGGCGACTTCTTTGGCACACCGCCGCCCGGCGCGAAGGACGGGCGGGTGATAAAATTCCTGCAGGTGGGAGAAGATGCGGAGTGCACCGTCAATCGCGTCTGGATCGAAGTCATCGATGGCGTGGAAGCCTACGGCATCTACCTCGTGCCCAAGCAACGGAAGGCGAAAGCCCCGCTGCTGATCGCCCAACACGGAGGGGGCGGCAACCCCGAGGCGATCTGCGATCTGGATACACGGATCAACTACCGCTCCTTCGGCCGCGAGGCGGTGAAGCGCGGCTACCTCGTGTGGGCGCCGGCGCTCGCGATGCGCAGCGTCTTCAGCGGCGACGAGCCGATCCCCCACGCCAGCCGCGAGCTGCTCGACCAGAAGCTGAAGCTCGCCGGCACGAGCATCATCGGGCTCGAACTCCACAAGATCATCGCCAGCACGCGTGCGCTGATGAAAGTCCGCCCGGAGATCGACCCGGAGCGCGTAGGCATGACCGGATTGTCGTGGGGCGGTTTCTTCACGATGTACGCGACGGCGCTGGCGCCGTTTATCAAGGTCGCCGCGCCCTCGGGTTATTTTCGCGACTACGCGCAGCTCCTCCACCGGGCGCAGGCCGACGATGCGCGCGCCGCCGATCGGGAGGTATTTGGAAGTCTGGGACACTTTCAGGCGATCGCCCTAATCTGCCCGCGGCCGTGCCTGGTGCAGATCGGCGAGCAGGATGGGGCGCTGAACAACCTGGATGGCGCCCGGGTGGAGGCGGAGCGCGCCGCGGCTTTTTATCGCCAGCTCGGCCTCGCCGACCGGTTTCAGTTCCAGGTCCACCCCGGCGGCCACGAGTTCGAGCCCGCCGCCATTCTCGATTTTTTCGACCGGCACCTTTGAGGCAGACCCGAGCCCCCGCTGAAGAATGCCACGAAGTGCCCACACCAAGGGCGGCCTGCCCACAATCCGAACGCGACCATGAAGAAAACAGTGCTCCTTGGCTCGTTGTCCTGGTTGGCCGTCGCGACTCTGGCGGGCGAGTCTTCGACGGCCGCCCGCCAGGATCTCCTCGCGCAGTCGCCACCGCGCAAGGTCGTGGTGGCGACGGCCTGCCATTGGTTCAGTGCCACGATGGACGCCGATGAACGCGCCGCGACCATCGACCGACTAGGGGCTGAAGCGGTGACGGAGGCCAGCCGCCTTTTCCCCGGCACTGGGCTGGACCTCTTCGTCCTCCCCGAACACGCCCTGCAGCGGCGCGGCGTCACTGCCGCCGAGCGGGCGTTGCGACTCGACCAGGAACCGGTGCGACGGGTCGTCGCCCTGGCGGCGCGGCACCGGACCTGGCTCGTTCTGCCGATGATCCTCAGTGAGGAACACACCGGCGGACCGGCGTTCAGCAACGCCGCCGTGCTCGTCGATCGCACGGGCAAGGTGGCGGGAATCTACCGCAAGACCCACCCGCTCGCCGCTGCAGACGGCTCCTTCGAAAACGGCATTGCGCCCGGATCCAGCTACCCGATCTTCGCCACCGACTTCGGCCACGTGGGCGTCCAGATTTGTTGGGACATGGCTTACGACGAGGGCTGGGCCGCTTTGGCCGCGGGAGGGGCGGAACTCGTTGTCCTCCCGAGCGCGTCCCCCCAGAATGTCCGGCCGGCTGCGTACGCCCAGCGCTTTCGCTACTGGGTGGTGAACTCCACGCCGCGGGACAACGTCTCGGTGTTCAATCCTCTCGGCCTGGCGGAAGCCCGGCGCACCACGCCCGGCGTGCTGGTGCACCGCTTCGATCTGGTCTCGGTGGTGGCGCATTGGAGTCCCCGGATCGAGGAAGGCCGCGCCTTTCGGCGACGCTTCGGCGACCGGGGCGGCTTCGCCTGGAGTTCCCGCGAGGACGCGGGCCTCTTCTGGTCCAACGACGCCCAGACACCGGTGGGTATGATGCTGCGGGAGTTGGGCGTGGAGAGCATGGACGCACAGGTGCAGCGCATCGGTGCGGAACTCGTCCGCGCGCGGGCCGCCCGATGACTCAGCTTATGCCTGCGATGAACCTACGTATCTCGTTCTATGCTGGCAGACGCTGTGTCGCCGGGTGGCTCCGTCCGTCCGGCGCGCCCGCCCTGTTGGCCGCGATGCTCACGCTCGCGGCGCCGGCCCGGACGGTTGACGAGGTCCTCGACCAGCTCACCCGTGACGAAAAAATTCTGCTCCTCTCCGGCCGCGACGACTGGCACATCGGGGGCCTCGACCGGGTGGGCCTGCCGCGGATGCGGATGAGCGATTGCGGCCATGGCGTGACGCTCGCCGCCCCGCCGTTCGGCAGCGCCACCTGCCTGCCGACGAGCGTCGGCCTCGCGAGCACTTGGAATGAGGAGCTGATGTTCGAAGCCGGCGAGTTGCTGGGCCGGGAGACGCTGGGCAAGGGCTGCGGGTTGTTGCTGGGCCCGATGGTCAATCTGCACCGCGTGCCGTACAATGGACGCAACTACGAGACGTTCTCCGAGGATCCGCTGCTCGCGGGCAAACTCGCCGCGGCCCTCGTGCGCGGCATCCAGGCCACGGGCGCCGGCGCCTGCGTGAAGGCGGCGGCCTGCAACAACCAGCAGCACCAGCAGCACTCGACCAGTGTCGAGGTCGACGAGCGCCCGCTGCGCGAGTTGTACCTGCGCGCCTTCGAAATCGTCGTGCGCGAAGCCCGGCCCTGGGCCCTGATGACGTCATACAACGATGTGCGCGGCTTCCAGCCCTCCGAGTACCCGCATCTCCTCACCGCCATCGTTCGCCGTGACTGGGTTTTTCCGGGGATGATCGTCTCCGACTGGCGCGCCGTGCGCAGCCCGGGCGCGCTGGCGGCCGGTCTCAGCTTGGAAATGCCCGGGCCCGGCAAACAGTTGAACGCGGACAAACTGCATCGGCTCTTCGCCTCCGGCGAACTCACCGATCGCCAGCTCGACGCCGCGGTGCGCCCGACCGTGGAGTTGCTGTTGCGCCACGCGGCGAATCAAGCCGCAGGCGAGGTCGATACGCCGCGCCACCGGGCGACGGCGCGGCGGGTGGCGGAGGAAAGTCTCGTGCTCCTGAAGAACGCAGGCTTGCTGCCGTTCGACCCGGCCCGGCTGCGTTCGCTGGCGGTCATCGGCCCCAACGCCGCCCCGGCGCGGCTGGGTGGCGGCGGCAGCGCGTCGGTCACGCCGTTCTATGCCGTGAGCGTCCTGGACGGGTTGCGGGAGCGGCTGGGTGAGCGTATCCGAATTGTCCATGCGGAGGGCACCGGGATGGGCGGGGCGCTTCCGGTGGTGCCGGCCGCGGCGCTGCGCACCGGGCCGGCGGCGGACGCCGCGGCCGGGCTGCGGACGGAGTTTTTCGACAACGCGCGCCTGCAGGGGCGACCGTGTGCGGAGCGGATCGACGCCGACGTCAACTTTGCCTGGGGCTGGGCGGCGCCAATGCCGGGCGTGCCGCGCGTGCAGTACTCGGCGCGTTGGAGCGGCTGGCTGGTGCCACCCGTCACGGGCACGTACACGCTCGGGCTCGCGGCCGAGCAGGCCACCGTGCGACTCACGCTCGGCGGCCAGCTCATCCTCAACAGTTGGGAGGAGAAGCTCGATTTTGAAAAACGTTTCGCGGCGCGCAACGTCTCCGCCCGGATCGAACTCACCGCCGGGGTGGCGGTGCCGGTGGTGCTCGAGCTGGCCAAGACCGGGCCAAAGACCTCGGTGCGCTGGCAGTGGGAGGCTCCTGGCGCGCCCGACCCGATCGATGAGGCGGCCGCGTTGGCCGCAGCCTGCGACGCCGCGGTCGTGTGCGTGGGACTTTCCAATCTGTACGAAGGGGGCACACTGGACCGCACGTCCTACGCGATGCCGGGCCGTCAGGTGGAGCTGATTCGGCGCATCGTCGCCGCCAATCCCCGCACGGCCGTGGTGTTGATCAACGGCTCGGTCGTGGCGGTCGCCGACTGGATTGATCGCGTGCCCGCGGTGGTCGAGGCGTGGTATCCCGGGCAGGAGGGCGGCCGGGCGGTCGCGGCGGCGTTGTGCGGCGACATCAATCCTGCCGGCCGGCTGCCCGACACGATCTTCCGCCGCGCCGAGGATATCGTGGCCTTGCGGCACTATCCGGGGGACGGCCGGCGTGTCGTGTACGCCGAGGGCATGAATGTCGGCTACCGGCAGCTCCGGCCCGGCAGCGGCGAAGCGCTGTTTCCGTTCGGCTTCGGGCTTTCGTTCACCGAGTTCGAGCTGAGCGGGGCCGGGATCGACCGCGGTGTCACGCTTGAGGTGCGCAATCGCGGTCGGCGCGACGGCGCGACCGTCGTGCAGGTGTACCGCCAGCGCGGTCGACCCGATGCCGCCAACCCGTGGCGCGAACTGATCGCCTTTCGCAAGGTATCGCTGGGCAGCGGAGCGGCGACGCGCGTCGCGTTGCCTTTGCCGGCAGGGGCGTTCGATCGCTGGGATACTGCTGCCAACCGCTGGACGCATGATCCGTCGATTGATTCCCTCTGGGTGACGCTCGATACCCGTTCCGGAGTCACCCTGCCGCTTTCGTCTCCGTAACAACCTCCGCCATGCGGGAACTTCCTCCCAAGATCCTATTGCCGATGAAATCTACCGCTCTCTTGTTGTTTTTCGCCGCTGTCGCGAGCGCGGCGCCGGCGTCGCGGCCCAACATCGTCCTCCTCCTCGCCGACGACATGGGCTACGGCGACGTCTCCAGCTACGGTGGCAAGCACGTGCCAACGCCGCGCATCGATCAGCTCGCGCGCGAGGGCGTGCGGGCGACCGATGGCTACGTGATGTGCCCCGCCTGCGCGCCGAGCCGGCTCGCCTTGATGGCGGGGGCGTATCCGCAGCGCTTTGGCATGACGTGGAACGATGATCGCAGTGCACACAAGCTCCCGAACTCGCAGCGGCTGCTGCCCGAGTTGCTGAAGAGTGCCGGCTATGTCACCGGCCTCGTTGGCAAGTGGAACATCGTGCGGCCGGCGGAAACCGTGTTCGACGAGGTCCACGACTTCATCGAGTGGGAGTCGGACTATTTTCCGCAAGAGGATGGCCGCTACATCGGGAGCAACGCCACCAAGAGTCCCGGCTTCGCTTCGAGCAAGACCCAGTTCTGGGGTCCGAAACGTGAAGGCGACGAATACCTCACCGATCGCCTCGGTCGGCGCGCGGCGGACTTCATCGCCCGTCATGCGGGGAAGCCGTTCTTCCTCTACGTGGGCTTCAACGCCGTGCACAGCCCGTGGCAGGGGCGCCGCGCCGACCTCGCCCGCTTCGCGCACCTCCCGCACGAGGTCCTGCAGCTCTACGCCTCGATGGTCGCCGCCCTCGACGAAAACGTCGGCCGCATCCTCGATGCGCTGCATGCGCAAGGACTCGCGGAGAACACGCTGGTGATCTTCCTCAGCGACAACGGCCCGGCCAAGGGCGGCCCGCACATCGAGGGATGGAAGCCCGACTGGCCGCGCGGGATCACGATCGTCGGTTCGACCGGGCCGCTGCGCGGTGCCAAGACCGATCTGCTGGAGGGCGGCATCCGCGAGCCCTTCATCCTGCGCTGGCCCGCGCGACTCGCCGCCGGGGCAACCTACCGGCAACCGATCACCGCGATGGATGTGTTGCCGACCGTGTGCGCGGCGGCCGTAGCGGCGCTACCGGTGGCAACCGTGGTCGATGGCGTGGATCTCGTCCCCTTCCTCCGCGGGGAACTGCCGGGCGAGCCGCACGCAACCATCTATTGGAAGATCAAGTCCGCCGCCGCGCTGCGCCGCGGCACGTGGAAAATCCTGATGCCCGCGCCCAGCTTTCAGCCGCAGCTGTACGATCTAGCCTCGGACATAGGCGAAAGCCGCGACCTCGCAGCGGCGAAGCCCGAGCTCACGCGCGAACTCCACGCCGCCTGGCAGACATGGAATAAGACCATGCCGCCGCCAGCGCGACCCGCGCCCGCGGCAAAGAAATAGCTGCTCTTTGCGAAGCGATGCAGCCGCAAGGCAGGGCGGTGCCGAGGTCGATGACCTGCGCGGTGTAACTGCCGGGAGGCAGCGTCACGAGAAGAGCGGAGTCCTTGCTCCACACCTCTTCTCTCTGCACCGCGACCCGGGCTGGTGTCCCGAAGAGCACTTTCTCCACCATATCGCGCTACGTCGTCACTTGTGGGTGACAAAAACTCCATCCGGGAGCCGCGAGGGTAACTCAATGGGGCGTTCGGATAGGAGTGCGTCGCCTTGCAGGCGACTCTCGTGACGCACGGTAGGCTGATTCGCAGAACCGACGCGTCGAATCGCTCGGTATC
>SXSC01000346.1 GCA_005792355.1 Opitutaceae bacterium | reverse complement strand
GCTGGATTCGGTTTCGCAGCCCAGGCCTCGCGGGGTGGGGGCACCCCGCCTCCATCGAGTCTAGTGTAAACCGGATGCACCGATCACGGCCGGCATGCCCTCCGTCTTGCGCCCCTTGCCGGCCGCCACAATCGTCCCGTCGATCGACGTTGTTCGCGGGTGATCGGGCACCCCGGTGGCGTGGTAGTAAATCATGCCGCCCAGCAGATCGATCGCCGCCGAGCCCACAAGATCGGCGCACTCGTCGAGGTGGGAGACACCGCTGCAGGTGCGGGCGCCGAGTCCGACCACGAGGAAATCGAGCCTCGGTCGAAGGCGTTTCAAACGTGGCAGGGCCGCCGCGACCGCTGCGCTCTGGGCGAAGATCGCGTCGGGCCGGTGGTGCGCGATCCAGTCGACCACCCGTGCGGCCCGCGCCGCGGCCGGGAGAGCCTGCGGAAGCACGAGCATGCGGGGCGCGTGGCCATACCACCGCACGGCGGCGGCAAAGCCCTGCCCGGTGCGCTCGTGGAAAAATTCGTCGAAGACGGTGCAGACGCGGTTCCGCCCCGTACCGCACATGGTGGCGAGCACGCGCATCATGTTGCCAAAATGCTCGGGGACGACGCAGTGAAAACGCGGAGACAGAATTGACTTGGAAGTCGCCACGACGGAGAGGCCGTTCCAGTCGGCGGCGAGATCGAGTTCGAGCGGCACCACCGACGGCATCAGCAGCACACCTTCGATGCCACGCGCGCGGACCACCTTCAACAGGTTGGGCAGGTTATGGTGGTAGTCCGCGCCATGCAGGGGCGTGAGACTGAAGCCGAGCTGGGCCGCGCGTTTCGCCGCCCCCAGCCGGACACTGCGGTCGTAGGCGTTTTCCGGGTAGTCTGCCGTGGGGAAAAAATCTATCACCGCCACCGCGGTCTTGCCCCGGGCGGTGCGCGAGACCCGCAGATGCTGCATCAGGCGCGAAAGTTCCGGGTCGGGGCAGTAACCGAGATCCCCGGCGCATTTTTTGATGCGATGGCGCGTGACGGCCGAGATGCGCGGATTGTCGCGCAGCGCCAGCGACACGGTCATCACGCAGACCCCGGCGGCGGCGGCGACTTCGCGCAGGCCGACGCGGGCTTTGGCGGGTGGAAAGGAGCGGGGCATCGGTGGCGGGCTACTATTGATCCATTGCGATCCTGGTTGAGACGATTTTTTGCCACAGAGGACCCAAGGCGGCGCAGCCGCAACCAAACAAAACCAACGGACGAGACACAGAGAACACGGAGGCCAATCCAGAGATCACGGAGAAAGGCATTCCTCTGTGCCCGCTTGCATTTTCTCCGTGCCCTGCTGCCGGGCCTCAGTGATCTCTGTGACCAGCGGTTTGATTCCTTCGGTTGCGGTTGACGCGTTGGGAATTTTCCGGGCTACGGCCACTCGGTTTTCGCCGCGAAATTGTACCGGAGGCAGTGGCGGTTGAGCGTGGCGTTCGCCCAGCGCGAGACGTAGACGAGGTCGCGCTCGCGCAGCAGAGGGCGGGGATCGTTGGGCACGGTGAAGGTGGTGAACGCCGCAAAATCGCCGGCGTACTCCGTCGGCCAGCCGCGCGCGAGCGGATCGCGGGGCAGCGTTTTCATCCGCTGGTGCGCCTTGTCCCAGTGATCGCGGAGAATGTCGTCGACGGCCTTCACCCGGCCAATCGCCTGCCACGGGATGCTCCCATGATAACCCCATTCGACGCCGATCCACGCGCGGCCGTCGTGGGCGTTGGCCTCGGCCACGGCTGGTTCCGTGCTCACAATCCGGCCGTGCCAGTACGTCGAGACCCGGGTCACCCGCTGCGACGCCGGATCATATTCGATCCAAACGACCTCGTGGTCGCAGGGATCGTTGTCGCTGGGGAAACCCAGATCGTCCTCCCAGAACAGGTGGTAGGCGATGATCGGTTTCTCGGGATGCAAGATCGCCGCGATGTCCTTCAGCGGAAAAAATTCGTCCGGCACGTTGTGCAGCCGCGGGGCGAAACGGAGCACGAGGTCGCGTTGGAGCGCGGTCGGGGACGCCGGGGGTTCGGCGGCCAGCAATTGTTGATAGAGCGGTGTCGCCTCGCCGAGGTTGCGTTTGCCATGGGCGGCCTGGGCTTGGGCGTTGATCGTTGCCAGGTTCGCGCGGTCCGCGGCGGGGAGGGACGTGACGAGGGCGAGGTGGAGGAGCGCGCTGACGCATTTCTTACCAGCACGGCGCTGCCGACGCCCTGCTCCCGGCCGCTCCGAACGAGCCGCGATAACAGCCGGAGAAATTTGCGTTCCAGGGCACCGGAGGGACATGTCGTGAATGGTTATTCTGCTGAAAAAAGACCTCCGAGAAATCTCTTCTCAGGGAACGCTCCGGGAAACAGGCCGGGAATCGCTCTTCTTTTGACGGACTGAAGCATCGTTCGTTTTCGAAGGGTAGAGCGGCACGCATTGCGCTAGAATTCTGTCCCGGAAGGAGGGACGGAGTGCGGCCCAGTCGAGGAGATCCACGAGGAACGGAAGGTTGCTTTCGCTCAAACCCTCTTTCAGTTCCGCGAGGCCTGGCCCTTGGCGGAGATTGAGGTCTTCCGCGTGTCGCACCACCAGATCGAGGTCGCTCGTGGCGAGCGCGGTGCCATTGACGCGACTGCCGTAGGCCCACACTTCTTCGTGAGGTAGATGGACGGCGACGAGCCGGAGAAGCTCGCGCAGATGGTCGGGCTGGAGCTGGAGCACCGGGTCAGCCATGTTTTTTCCGCAGGGTTTCGTAAAGGGCCAGGGCGTCGCGTTGAAAATCGGTGATCTGGCGCAGGGTGTTTTCGGCGAATTGTTCCCCGTAGTTGTGCGCGGTCTCGTTGCGCGAATCTCGATAGGCCAGCCACCGCTCCAATTCCACGGCACTGAGCAGCCCGTGGCGGGCGGCATGGCGGAGGATATCCTTGAAAACCAGCGCATCGATTTCCTGGGGTGAAGCGACGTAGGATTTGAGCACTTTGCGCAAGAGCTTTCCGGCGGTTTCCAGCGTCAGTTCAAAGCTCTTGATCACCGCGTTGCGAAAGACTTCGTAGTCCACGCTGGCGAGTTCGGCCTTGGCGAGAGATTGGAGGGAACGCTCCAACGTGAGACTGCATCGCTGGAGGTGGTCGAAGTTGAGCTTCATGTGCGAACCTGAATAGAGCAGGAATTTGGCGGATTTGGGACCACAATTGCGGGAACTCGGTAAACTTGAGTTTCACCGGCGGCGACGAGGACTTGATTCGGATCTTTCACTTCACCTTCGCGCAAACCACGCAATCGCGCGGCTCGGGGCCGAGGGTCGGGCAGACGTGCCAGCGCCGCAGCACGCCCTCGCGCACCATGCCGGCTTTTTCCATCACCCGCACCGACGCGGGATTCTCCACGTCGCAATACGCCCACGCGCGGTGGATCGAGGGCTGGACCAGCGCCCAGTTTACAAGGTGGGTGAGCGCCTCGGCGGCGAAGCCATGGCCCCAGAATCTCTGGGCGAGCGCGTACCCAAACAGCGCCTTGCCGCCCGCCTCGAGCGTGAGGCCGATGGAGCCGATCGGAGTGGCGGTGCCCTTGAGGCAGAGCAGCCACACGAAGTGGCCGTTGCCTTTCTCCCATTGCGCGATGCAGTCACGCAAAAACGCGTTCAGCGGCTCCACGCGCTCGTAGGCCTTCCACGCCAGATAGCGCGTCACCGCGGGATCGCTTGCGTAGGCCGCGAAGACCGCCGGCCCGTCATCCGCCCGCGGGATGCGCGCCACCAGCCGCGCAGTGCCGAAAGAGGAGGGAGGACGCGTCATGGGAGGCGGGAAAATCTTGCCATCCGCCGAAGGCGGACAAGTCGGGCAGCTCGCATCAAGAATCGGGGAATTTCCCGACGAGCGCGACGGTCGACCGTGGTCTAAAAATGACAGATTCCAGATTTCCCGTCACCGCGGCGCCGGTTCGTACCACTCGCCGCGCAGCCAGTCGGCCACGAGCCCGATTTCCTGCGGGGAAAGCTGTTTTTCGACGCCAAACGCCGGCATGCGGTCGTTGCGTTCGCCGTAGAAGCGTTCGTGGGCCGAGTGGGCGATGAACGCCGTCAGCCATTCGCGCGAGCCGTAACCCGCCAAATCCGGCGCGGCGACCTTTTCGCCGACCTCGTAATATTTGTGACAGTCGATGCAGCCGAGCGCCGCTCCACCCAACGCCTGCTTGCCTTCGGCGATCAGCGCGGCGTCGCGTTTTTCGATCGCGCCCTGCGACTTCAAGCCGGCTTCGGCGGAAAGCGCGACGATGGCCTGGGCCAGGAGTTTCTTCGTCCCGGCGTCGAAGCCGGCGACATCCTCCTTCACGAACTTCACCATTTTTCCATCCCTGAGTTTCGATCCGCCAAAATAATGCGGGCTGTCGATCCGCGCCGGATCGAGGAGGCCCGCGATCCATGCGCGGCTGGCATAGCCCTTGAGGTCGGCGGCGGAGATCTTGTCCTTGGGCTGGCCGCCGAGACCGTCGTGGCCGTCGTAACGGTGGCAGCTCGCGCAGTTCTTCGCGAAGAGTTTCGGACCCTGCGTGAGCGGATCATTGCGCAACAGGGTGACCGCACCGGTCGGCGGAATGCCCTCGGGCGAACGCGCGAGCTCGACCACGCGCGCGGCCTCGCGCTCGGCCGCCACCACGGCCCGGGCGTAGTCGGGGTTGTTGGCGTCCTCGGCCCAGGCCAGGTAGGTGAGCAGCACGGAGCCGGCGATCATCACCCAGAGAAAACCGAGGTTGAAGCGGTGGCCGAGCCGCCAGCGGCCGATGAACGGCATCGCGGCAATCACCGCCATGATCAGGCCCGGGATGACGATCGCGCCCCAGATTTCCGTGCCGCCGGGGAAGTATTTCAGGAGTTGAAACAGGAAAAGGAAGTACCAGTCGGGCCGGGCGGCGGAGAATTGTTCGGAGGGATCGGCGGGCGCACCGAGCTCGGCGCCGTGGGTGCGCAGCACGAGGAAGAGCGTCACCGCCAGCACGGCGAGGCACGCGACGGCGTCGCACAGCACTTGCTCGGGCCAGAACGGGGCGTCGGGTTTGCGCTTCGGCTCCTTCGCCGTGATGCCGTGCCGGCGGAAAAGGTAGATGTGCGCACCGATGCACGCGATGATCGCCCCGGGGATGATGCCGGCGTGCAGCGCGAAGAAACGCGTGAGCGTGTGGTGCCCGTAGTCGCTTCCGCCCACCACGAGTTTTTGCAGCTCCGGTCCGATCAAGGGCGTGATGGCGGCGATGCTGGTCGCGACCTTCGTCGCCCAGTAGCCTTTCTGATCCCAAGGCAGGAGGTAGCCGGTCAGGGCGAGTGCCAGCACGAGCAGCAGCAGCGCGATGCCCGACCAGAAATTCACCTCGCGCGGCGCCTTGTAGGCCCCGTCGATCACCACCTGCATGAGATGGAGTGCGAGCAACACCGTCATGATGTGCGCCGTGTAGTGGTGGAGCCCGCGGAGGAACCAGCCGCCCCACATCTCGTGCTGGATGTAGTAGACGCTTTCCCACGCGGTCTGGGAGCTGGGGCTGTAGGCGAGCCACAGCGCCAGGCCGGTGACGACCTGCACGGTGAAACAAAACACCAGCGTGCTGCCCCACACGTAGCGCCAGCGCGCGCCTCCGGGCACTTTTTCAAACAGCGCCTCGTGGAGGAGCTTCTTGTAGCCGGTGCGTTGGTCGAGCCAGTCGAGTGCGACTTTCATCAGGCGGGAATTTTTTCGTGCACGCCGGCGCGGAAATTCTGAAACGTCACCCAGACTTCGCCGCCCGGGCGAATTTCGACCTTGAGGTCATCCAGGGCGCGCGGGCTCGGGCTCTTCGGGTCCTGGATTTTTCCGTCGAGGCCGAAGCTGCTGTTGTGGCAGGGGCAGAAATAGTGATTCCGGCCGGTGCGATATTCGACGAAGCAGCCGGCATGGGGGCAGACGACGTTGAGGGCCCGCACGGTGCCGTCCTTGAAGCGCTGCAGGTAAACCGCGCCGATCGGGACATTGGGCGTGCGGTTCCAGGCATCGACGCGCGTGGCGAGCACCGGAAATTTCCTCGGCTCGCCGTCTTCGGGCAGTGAACTCAGGGTGGTGACGAGCACCGGGCCGCCGCTCGCCGTTTTCCGGCGCAACGGGTCCAGAAAAACAAGCAACCCGGCGGCGGGTGGAATCAGCGTGATGATGCCGCCGATGACAACGGCGGCGGCCTTGGTGATGAAATTGCGCCGATCGGCGGGGGGAGAGGCAGGGGAGGGGTCCATACGGAGAGAAAAAAGCGGACTACCGCCGCGCCGAGGGATGACGAATTAGTCGGCGAAACGTTTCAATCGTAAACCACGCCGGTCTCCGCGGTCGTGACGGGCCGTCAATAGCCGATCATCTTCAGGCCGGGCACCCGCGACAACGCCCGTTCGCGGGTTACCAGCGGCAGGCCGTAATACACGCCGGTCGCCGCAATCCAGAGATCGTTTTCGCGCAGCACAAAGGGCAGGCCCGCCTGCAGGCGTCCCGCGTAAATGGCAAGATCCCGCCCAAGCGCCAGACGCCCATAGCCGCGAAAAAACCTCCGCGTCTCCGCCACCGTCGCGCCCACGGCAAACGCTCCCAACGTCACCACACTGGTAAACTTCTCCCGGTGGCGGTGCTTTTCGAGAAAAGCGCGGCAGGGTCCGGTGGGGCCAGCTTGCAGTTCGTCGGCGAGGTCGATGAAAAACGTCGTGTCAAGCAGCATGGCGCCTGCGCAAGGGGCGGGCCGAAGGCGGCGGATTCTCCTGCCGCCGACGCAGCAGCGCCACGTCGACTTTGGGTGGGTTCGCGGTCAGTTCGTCCAGGTAATCCGCCGGGTCTTTGTCGTCGGCCATCATGCGGCGCAAAGTTGCCGAGAGACTTTCGTGCCGCGTCTGGCGATGCTTCAGTCCGCGGTAGACGTCCAGATCGAGGGAGATGGTCTTGCGCGTCATGCACGCAAACTGCACGCAGCTCCGTCGCCCGGCCAAGGCGAATGCCCGGCCAGCGGGCGCCGTCCGGTTCAGATCGAGAATGGTAACGCCATCGCGTCGTCGATCGGCGGCTGACGACGTTGGCGAGGCGGGCGCGGCGGGTCATACGCCGCAAACCGCAAGTTCTGCGTATCGCACTTGCGTGCGGATGTGCTAGGCTGGTGTCATGGACTGGCTCACTTCGCTCTTTTCGCACGATTCGGTGGCGCGCACCGTGATCATCCTCGGTCTCGCGGGGGCGGCGGGCACGGCGCTGGGCAAGATTCGCGTGGCGGGCGTGAGCCTCGGCGTGGCGGGCGTGTTGTTCGCGGGCCTGGCCATCGGTTACTTCAAACTCGCGATTGACGCGCACGTGCTGGAGTTCGTGCGCGAGTTTGGCCTCATCCTTTTCGTCTACACGCTCGGCCTGCAGATTGGACCGGGATTTTTCGGCTCGCTGCGCGAACGCGGCCTCGCGCTGAACGGCTTTGCGCTCGCCATTGTGCTGCTCGGTGCGGCGTTGGCGGTCGGGTGGATTTCGGCCGGATTCGTGGCGTTGCCCGCGGGCGTGGGCCTGCTCTCTGGCGCCACGACCAACACCCCGAGCCTCGCCGCCGCCCAGCAGGCGCTCGTGCAGGTCGGCGCACCGGAGTCGGCCGCGGCGATCCAGGGCCTCGCCTACGCGGTCGCCTATCCGTTTGGCATCATCGGCATTATTTTGACCATGATCCTCGTGCGGCGCGTGTTTCGGGTGGATGTGCGCGCGGAGGTCGCGGCGGCGGAAACGGCGCAGGCGCCGCCGACGCCGAAACCTGCGACCCGCAATTTCGAGGTGCGCAACCCGAATCTCGTCGGCCACGCGCTCGGCAAGGTGCCCGGTCTGGCCGGCTCGGGCGTCGTCGTGTCGCGTCTTTCCCGTGACAGCAAGGTGGAGGTCGCGCGGCCCGACGCGTTGTTGCGGCTCGGCGACATTTTGCACGCGGTGGGCCCGGAGGAGGGGCTCGACGCCCTGCGCATCGTGGTGGGCGCCGAGACCCGGGTGGATTTGAAGGCGCTGCCGGGCTCGGTGACGAACCGGCGTTTGATTGTCACGCGCAGCGAGGTCTACGGCAAACAGCTCGGCGACCTCGAATTTTTCGCGACGCACAATGTGGTCGTCACGCGCGTGACCCGCGGGGGCATCGAGTTTTCGCCGACCGCCGGGTTTCGCCTGCAGTTTGGCGATGTGCTGATGGCCGTCGGCGAATCGCCGGAAATCGATCTGGTGGCGACGATGGTCGGCAATTCGAACAAGGCGCTCAACTCGCCGCAGCCGATCCCTTTTTTCATGGGGATCGCGCTCGGGGTCATCGTGGGCAGCATCCCCCTGGCGCTGCCGGGACTGCCGGCGGCGGTGAAACTCGGACTCGCCGGCGGGCCGCTCGTCGTGGCGATTCTTCTCTCGCGGGTGGCGAGCACCGGGCCGCTCGTGTGGCACATGCCGACCAACGCCAACCTGATGCTGCGGGAAGTCGGCATCACGCTTTTCCTGGCCGCCGTCGGCCTCAAATCGGGCGAGAAATTCGTCGAGGTGTTCTTCGGTGTCCAGCGCCAACTAGAATCCGTCATCAGCGCCAACTAGAATCCGTCTTGTTGATTTGGTAGGAATGCGGAGGAACTGAGGGCGCTCTCGACGGAGAGGTGGAGGCTCCTTGGTGGGAGGCCCTCCCATTGGGCAGG
>SXSC01000345.1 GCA_005792355.1 Opitutaceae bacterium | reverse complement strand
TTTCGTATCAGCAGCTCAGCGCCTATCAGGAAATGCTCAACGAGCGTCCCCGCAAAATCCTCGGTTGGAAGTCCCCGGCTCAATGTTTTAGTGAACTCCTTATATCAACTCGTTCTTCGAATTGATTCTTGAATGTGCCAGCTGCCGGCCGTGACATCCAACTGCGTGAAGTTTTCGCGCCGGGCCCGCTTCGTGATGTAGTTGACCGTTCCGCCCGGGGCCACCTGCCCGTAGAGCACGGACGCCGGGCCCTTCACCACTTCGACGCGCTCAATGGCCGCGGTGTCGACATAGGTGTTGCCGACGAACCCATTGCGCTGCGGCGCCTGGTCGAACCCGCGGATCGTAAAGATCGATTTTCCGCCGGTGAATTCCTTGCCGGCGCTGGTGACGCTCGGAGCATAGCGGACGATGTCGAACAGATCTGTCGCCCCAGTATCCTTGATAAACTGCTGGGTGAAGGCGTTGACCGCAAACGGCAGATCCTTGATGGGCGTGTCGATGCGGGAGGCGGAAACGGAGTTTCCGGCCCGGTAGCCTTTGTCCTGGGTGGTCGAAACCTCGAACGCCGAGAGCTGGACGACGGCTTCTTTGGCCGGGTCGGTCGCGGGTTTGGTTTGAGCGTGGGCGAGGGGGGCGGCGGCGAGGGCAAGGCCGACGCAGTGGGCAGCGAAACGACGGAGTGAGGTATTCATGGGGAAAAGTGCCGGGGCAAGGCCGGGTCGGGGTGGGGGCGGCACGGTTAAGCCACGCCCGCCTGGGCGCGGCAATTTTTTCTTTTGTCACACAGGTGACAAACACCGGCGCCGGGGCCCCGGTTCGACGGCGGATGCCAACCGTCAGCGGACGCTGGGCCGGCGGAGGGAGCCGCCCTCGTGCCAGCGGCCCTCCACCTGAATGCGTTCCGCGGTTTCCGGGATGCCCCGTTCCCCGCGCTGAATCATGGAGACGAGGAAGTCCACCGCCACCGCGCCGATGTGCGGGCCGTTCTCCACCATGCCGGAAAGTTTGGTGGCGACGGAGGGCAGCAGCGGGCAAGCCACGCCGAGCGCCTCCGGGACGCGAACCTCCAGACTCTTCAGCACTTCGAGGATCTGATAATTCCCCGCGACGATCGCGTCGACGCGGTGTTGCCGCAACCAGCGACGGAGCGCGAGCCGGTCCGTGTAGTCCGCGTTCAGCGGTGGAATCGCCGCGTGGGCCTGCGCCAGTTGCCGGCCGGCGAGGTAACCGGCGAGATAATTGTGATCGGTGCGCAGATCATGGTCCGCGTGGAGGGCCAGCCCGACGCGCCGATAGCCCAGTTCGTGGAGCCGGCGCATGATCTGCAGGGTCGCGCGATAGTGCGACGGCGCGACCGCATGCAGCTGCGGTTCCGCGAGGGTATAACCAAACGTGACGGTGGAAAAATCCCCCCAGGGAAACGCGAGCGTCGTTTCCGGCCGCGGCTGCGGGCACAGCAACAGGCCGAGGATATTCCGGGAATACAGAATGGAGGCGGTGCGCGAGGGCGACATTTGCGGACTGTTCAGGTCGAAAATCTCCACCTTGAACCCGTGCAGCTTGGCGCGACTGACGGCACCGCTATGGTAGTCGACGAAGTGCGGTCGTTCGCGCCAGTCGTATCCAAAAGCCGAGTTCACCAGCCACGCCAGCGTGCCGTGGTATTTCGCGGGTCGGCGGCGGCTGCGATACACCGCGAGGGCGGCCAGCATCGGATCGGGCGCGTAGCCAAGTTTTTTGGCGAGGCGCAGAATCCGCAGCCGCGTCGGTTCCGGAATGTTGGGGTGGTTGCGCAAGGCCATCGAAACCGTCGCGCGGTGCACGCCGGCCTTGTTGGCCACGTCTTGTTGGGTGATGCGCAGCCGCTCCATCGGCAGCACCTCTAACGGCCGGCTTGCGCCGCTGGCGAGGCGATTTGTCGACGAGGGCGGTGCGGCCCTGCGCGGGGCCGGGGCCGTCTACCGCTTCAGCGAGCGGCAGGCAGGAGCAAGTCGAGGCCCGGGTGTTATGGCGGCGACGATCCAACGGGGTCAGGGCGTTCGGTGTTCGCACGCCCGAAAAACGTGGGCTCGCGGGGGAGCAGAGGGGGTCAACCCGCTGGTTGCTGATGCCACGGCTCCGACCAGCGACCAGCGGGTATGACCCTCTGGCTTGGTCTCACTGGCATGTGATGATCAAGCCGGGGCTGGGGGTGCGCTCGCCACCGGACCGCGTATAGCGCTGCGCGCCACGCGGCAAGTCGAGGAGCTTGCGCCGCCCTGCGTCGGGCGCCTCTGCCGGTCGACACTTAAGTCCGAACTTGGGCCGGAATCTGTCGTCGCTTCTACGGAACCGGCGGGAGCGCGGCCTTCCAGCCGGCGGCGAGCATCTGTTTCATCCGCTCGAGGTGGGGGCGGGCGTTACTGGAAGGAAACTGGATTTTCAGGGGGATCGGATGCGGGAGGGGTTTAAGATGTTCTCTCTGCTGTAAAGTGCTTTTTCATGAAGATTGGGGCGAGTTGAGCGCGAGGACCCAGGAGCCATGTTGAGTTTGATTGCGGGTGTGCAGCGCCTCGTCGTAAGGCGTGCGTGACTGCCA
>SXSC01000344.1 GCA_005792355.1 Opitutaceae bacterium | reverse complement strand
TGAGCCGGGGTGATCATGGGGTCTGCGTAAAGGCCCCAAGCACTACCGCTCACGCAGGCCGGCGCCCACGTAAAACCAGATACTTACGTGTCGGGTTCTAGTTGGCGCCGCTGTCGAAGATGAACTGGCGTTCTACACGCACTGCCTGCGCCGGGGTGTTGACGAGGTGAGAGCGGAATCGGCTCATTGGCTCAATCGCGAGGATGATTCCCGCCGCCGCCGCGTGCGCGGCCAGCCCGCGCAACCCCTCCGCCGCGCGGGCCAATTCGTCAGCGGGTGGCTGCCGGCGCAGCGACTTGCCCGGCCGACCATACAATGCGCCGGCATAGGCCAAACCGCCGACCGCCGCCGTCTGATCGATGATGCCACGGTGAAAGTCATACGCGGCCTGGCGATGAGCGGGATCGTCCGCCGCCAGGTCGGCATTTTCCGGCCAGGCCCCTCCCGGACCAAGCACCAAGCTAATACCCGCATCATTGGCCGCGCGCCGGGTCAATGCGGTATCGAACGGCACGTCGAGCCCCACCGACAGTTCGAGCGTATTCAGTCCAAGCGATCGCGCACGGGCGCACAGGCCAACCTCGCGATCAGACCAGCGCTCGATCCAAAGATAGATGTGGGCGCCGAGATTCATGGAGAAATGTCCAAACCCGGTCGGAAAGCCCGTATTGTCAAGATACTCATGCGGCTTGGCGGTGATGGAATTTCATCAGGCCTGTTCATGGCCGCGCATCGCGGTACGCTCGCCACCGCCGCTGCCACCGCGACGCCCGTGCCCGCTCGCGCTGGCGGACCATTACTCGTCAATCGTTCTGGGATGATGTGGGCTACCACGGGGCATCACTCAGGCCACGGCGGCTTCCTGTCGCGAACGCGGCAACTGTTACCGACCGATAGGAAACTGGATCTTGAGGGGGGTCGGATCGGTCGGTCTGCTGGTTCGGCAGGCCGGCGATCGCCTGAGCGGCGTCCTGCAGGACGGCGAAGTGATGGGAGCCGTCGCCATGGATCAATTGATCAGCGCCGTCGAACGCAACGAAACGGGAATTCCGGAGCATCCCATCACGCACACGACGCTCGGCCGCTGGAACCCGGGGCGCACGGTGCGGCAGAGGTGAGGAAGCCGGGGCCGGTTACGCGAGGGTATCGAGCATCCGCTGTTTGCCGGTGATGATGTGGGTTTCGAAGGCGCGCGCCGCGCCGGCCTCATCGCCGGCGGCGATCGCGTTGAGGATCTCGAGGTGCTGTTGATTCGACATCCTGGGGCGTGACGTCGCACCGCGGCGCAGGAACAGGAACACTTCGCGTTCCGTGATCGCGGTGAAGTCGATCAACCGGGAGTTGTTCGAGATCGCGACGATGCGCGTGTGAAAATCCCGGTTGAGGTCGTAATACGAGTCGGAGTTTTCGGTGGCGATCGCGTTTTCCGGAACATTGGAAAGAACGTATGTGCCATCGTCGCCGGAAACGGTCGTGAGATCTGTGCCCTCGACCGTGACCTCGGCATGCCGGACGTATTCCTGGGTGGCTGGGTTGAAGATGCGGCCGATGATTCGTGCCGTGGCCGGCGATTGAGCATGGACGGAAGCGGCGACGCCGAAAACCAACATCAAGGCAAGGCCGCACCGCGCCAGGCCGCGGGCGAGCAAGGGGCGGGTTTCGCCGGAAATCAGGCGGTGAAAATCCGACGTCGAACTCGGAGCGGGCGTCAGATTAACCGGAGCGGTGCGGGTGACGTGGATTGAGTTCATGGTGGGAGGGCGGCGCCTTTCTTGATGGAGGGGTGGCGGAATCAACGGTGGTGAGGACATCATCCCTGTTCTCGGAGCGGCGAGCGAGAAAATGTCGCCGATGAATCGGGGGCGTATCCCGGCAACCTGCAAACCGGAGCGCAGACGTAGGCGAAGCCTCGTCTGCAAAGTGCGGACGGGCGCCTGCGGCGCCACGTCCGCGCTCCGTCGCACCGAGTCACGGCAAGGAACCGAGATGCGGCCTGAATCGGACCGCGCCGCGGACCTGGGCGCTCCCGGATCGCGTAAACGGTGATGTCCGGGCTGAACCGCTCGGACCCGGGGTGAATACAAACTTCCGTGCCGGCAAGTGGACCGCGGTGCGCCGCATCACCCGCACGATTCGCGCGTGCGTTTCAGCAAGTGCTGATAGCGGTTCCGGATGATGCCGAGATCCGAGTCGACGGCGAAATGCGTGAATCCTTGCGTACGCAACTCCGGGATGTCCTCGATCGCGCGCACCAAGATGCCCGCTTGTTTGCCGGCGGCCCGGGCCGCGGTCGCGACTTTTTCCAAGCAGCGTTCATAGACTGACGTGTCGGCGTGGCGCCGCACGGAAATGTCGAACGCCAGATCCGCCGGTCCGACAAAAAGCACGTCGACGCCGTCGACCGCGGCGATCTCCTCCACACAGTGGATCCCCTGCAGGGTTTCGATCTGCGCAAACAGCACCGGCGGTGGCAGATCTTCCGGCGCCGGCATGGCCCGCAGTCCGTATTCGTAGACTCGCGCCGAACGCGAGATCCCCCGTCGCCCTCGGGGTGGATAGTGCATCGCCTGCAAACACGCCGCCGCCTCGTCCGCCGACTCCACGTGCGGCACCATGATGCCCGCGCTGCCCCAGTCGAGCGCCCGCAGAATCAGGTCCGGATGCGGCGCCCCCACGCGCACGATCGCCAGCGCGCGGCTGCCCTTGATCGCCTGCAGATTGCCCATCAGCACCGCGTCGGAATGCGCCCCGTGCTCAAGATCGAAGAGCAACCAGTCGAAGCCGGAGGCCGCGGCGAGCTCCGCGATGATGGGCGAGCCGATCGAAAGCCATGTGCCGATGAACGGTTCGTTCGAGCGCACCCGCGCGAGGTTGGCGGAGGTCATAGGAGGAAAGGATCCCGCTCCTCCAGCAGTCCGCGCCGCGCGTCCTCGATGCGGGACAGGGTCTGGTCTCGCAGGGAGGCCCCGGTCCCGGCGGCGCCGATCAGAAAAAATCCGCCGTCGAGGTTGAAGTAGCCGGCCCCGACCCGAATCACCGCCTTGAAGATCATGTTGCGCAGGAGGTGCAGCCAGAAACGCGCGACATGGTTGGCCGGCAGCGTCCGCACCGCGGCATAGCCGGCAAACGCCCGGCGCAGAAACGCTCCGTCGTGGAAACACGCCAGCAGGGCGAGATCGTCCATCGGATCGCCGGCGATGCAATCGTCCCAGTCGATCACCGCGGTGATGGTGGTTTCGGTGCCGAGCACATTCCAGAGCGCGGTGTCCTTGTGCACAAGACAACCGGCCGGCAGATCCAGCAACGCGCGGTGCGACTCGATCCCGGCGCGAATTTCATCCGCCCGCGCGGCCGGGAGAAACTGCCGGTCGACAAGGAAGGCGAGATGGGCGTCGAAGCGCGTGAAAAAATAACCGGCATACCGGGGGTGGAGCCCGTGCAGGCTCCGATCCGTTTGCACCCGTCCGACGGCGAACGGCCCGAAGCCCGCCACCGGCACCGCCTGCCACGTGGCGATGTGTCGGCCGAGTTGTTCCGCCACGCGATTGGTGTCGAGGGTCCCGGCTTTGAAATACCGGTTCAGGTCCGGCTCCGCCACGAGTGCCATGATTTGCCAGGCAAACGGCACCGCGCGACGCGTCGCGTCGGTGGCGAAAAGTTGCGGCGTCGGCACGCCGAGCGCACGCACGCGCGCCATCACCTCCGACTCCACCGTCATGTAATCGTCGTGCTCCGGGCCGTCTTCGATCCGGACGAAATAGCTCCGTCCGGCGACGTCGGCGACAAAGGTCGCGTGGTTTCCCTGGCCGCCGCCCTCGCGCAACGCCGTGGGTGTCTGGCCGAAATGACTGGTGAGGAGATCGCGGACCCGGGCCACCGTCCCGGGTTGCGCGGCGCGGGCGGCGCCCTGCGCCGTGCCGTGAAACGCGGCCGGCCGGTCGCATTTCCAATAGTAGATGTCCTGACGGATCGGCGCCGCAGTCATGACACCTCCGTTTCGGGCCCGGCGGCCCCATCGGGCAGGGCGGCGGTTTCCCCCGCGGGCACCGGCCGGCGGCTCCACCACGCCGCGAGCAGGCTGCCCACGAGCGTTTGAATCACACTGCTGAATACGGCGGGCACTCCGGCCATGGCCTGCGAGGCAAAGTGTTTCTTCGCCAACATCGCCGCCATGCCGCCGTTCTGCATGCCGACCTCGATTGCGATCGTCCGCGCCGAGAGAATCGGCTGCCGGAAGAGACGCGCGAACAGGTATCCCAGACCAAAACCGAGGATATGCACCAGCAGGACGGCCAGGGCGACGCGGCCGGCGTGCGCCACCACGGATGCCGCATTCTGGGCCACAATGCTGCCGGCAATAAAGATGATCGCCACCACTGCCACCGCCGGTGCGAAACGAGACGCCGCCGCCACCTGCCGGTGGAACCGCCAGTTGCAGAAGACCCCGATCAACACCGGCACCACCACCACCTGCAGCGTCGACAGACACAGACCCCACGCATCGACCGGCACATACTGCCCCGCCAACACCTCGCACCAGAGCGGCGTCATGATGAACGCAAGCAGCGTGGATGCCATCGTCATCACCACCGACAGTGCGACGTTGGCCTTGGCGAGGTAAGTGATGAGATTGGAAGCCGTGCCGCCGGGGCAGCTCGCGACGAGGATGAGGCCGACGGCGAGCGCGGGGGGCAGCGCACAAAGTTTGGCGACGAACCAGCCGGAGAGCGGCATCACGGTGTATTGCAGCGCGAATCCGAGCGCGACCGCGCCCGGCATCTTTCCCAGGCGGCGAAAGTCGCCGACCGTCAGCGTGAGGCCCATGCTGAGCATCACAATCGTGAGCGCCCAGACGACCCACTGGCCCGAAAACCAGCGCAGGGTTTCCGGCCAGATCAGCGCCATCACCGATGAGGCGATGATCCAGACGGGATAGAGCGAAGTGAAGCGCGCGAGCAAGGGACGGGCGGTTGTCCTGCTCAACGAACGGCGGCGCGGATGGTGTCGACCACGCCGTCATAGCCAGGGCCGCCGGCGGCGAGGTAGCCGCGGCTCGCGCCGGAGGCATCGGGGCTCACCCAGAAGGCGTACAGGCTGCCGCGTGTGAGATGGAAACGGAAGCGCACGGGTTTGCCGCGCAATGCCGCGACGCTGTCGCGACTGCGCCACGTCACGGGAATCAGGGTTTTGTCCGCGGAGATCGGCGAGCAGTTTTCCGCGGAGAACGGTGCGATGACCGTGCCGTTTTCGTCGAGGATTTCCAGCCGCAGAGAACCGCCGGCGGTGGCCGCGTTGACAAAGACCTGGTCGCCGTCGAAGATGACCGGGCGAGTAGTGAGAGTGCCGGCACGGTCGTGTGCATCCATCGAGGCAAAGCCATCGCGGCGGAGCATGGCCAGTCCAATGCTGCCGCCGGAGTACATTCCCCGCCGCCCGTCTGGACCGATGCCGGAATACGCGGTGTAAGGAAAATACAGCTTCTCCCCTACTACAAGACACACGCCGGTCGTGGTGTGGACATAGCCACGATCCCAATCGCCATCTCGCCGCGTCGCCTCGATGAAGGCCCGCCGATCGGGTCGGTGCCAGTGAAAACCATCGCGACTAAAACCCAGTTTGATCTCTGTGAACTTGGGGAATCCGCCGAGATCGCAGATCTCGTTTTTCGGCCCTAGGTGAATTTGGAATGCGCCCAGTAGAATGCTCTCGTACGCAACGGCGCTTAGACTGTAAAGCTGGGTGGCATCGCCGATTCGCGGGTCCGGTTTGTCAAGGCGGTCGGCTCCCACCCAAAAAACAGAACGATCAAATACCTGTGGGGCGAGAAACTCTGCGCTTTCGGCATAGTAACGGGTGCGACCGCGTGGGCCATCGCGCTTAATGCTGTAGACCCAGACATTGCGGAAGGAATTGTAGAAGAAGGAACAATAATCGCCTGCTTTGCCAGCCGGGACGGCCGGTGACATACGCCCCGCCGTGTTAATGGTATGAAGGGTGTGGGATGTCGTGACTGCAGAACGCTCGGTGCGCGGCAATCCGTAGGTACGTTCCGTCAGGAACTTAATGCGCTCGTCCGGGTTGCTGGCTCCAAGGTCGAGCCAGACGGAGTTGTCCCCTCCGGCCTTGTCCATACCCGGAGGCAGCACGAGATTGCCCGCTCCCAATCCAGAATCAGGTTTGTACCAGTAAACTCCGTCTCGGCTATGGGCCTTGGCCAGCCCGCCCCGCCAGCCCGCCGTGTAAAACATCGAGAAAAGCTTCTCCTGGGGATCATAGAAGGCGCCACCGTGCCCCAGATAGCATACTGCCTGTTGACGACCCGCCTCCCGCTGCGCTTGATCCGATTTCAATGCCATCAACTCACTCTCGGTCGTCGCGGACAAAACGGGATTGCCGGAATACTTCTTGGGCAGGTGAAACGTCCGTAGCAGATCCGTCTGCTCGACGAGAAAGTCATCGATAAACAGCTGCCGTCCGACGTGGATCGGAATCACCTTAGGCGGGGCTTCTAGGTAGGGAACTTTCATCGGCTCCTGGGAGGCCGGATCAAGAGTCTTTACGGGCCATTCAGACGGCAGGCGAATGCCATTGTACAAGGACCCGCCAACCGCTTCCTGCGCTAGTAAACTGCCGGCTCGGAGCCCTGCAGTCAGAAGCAAAACAGAAACGAAGACGGAGGGGCGAGTATGGGGACGGGACGATTTGGTTTTCGAGAACATTGAAGTGGCTGGAAGGAATCCGAAGGAGCAGACCGAGTTGTCTTGTTCAGAAGCGAAACGTGTTCGTCAGATATGTCGTTCGCGGATTTGGGATGCGAATGACCGCAATCGTTCCATCGGGGTTCGTTTTCACGGGAACGTCGGAATTATCACCGAATGCGTTCCGAACATTGAGCTGGACCGTCCATTCCACTTTGTCTTTCCAAATTTTCCGGCGGTACGATGCCCAGACGTCGCCGCTGAACAAACCGTCGTCGTAGTAGGGACTGTTGAGCTCCGGTAAGGGAACTGTGGAGCCGGGCACGAGAGAGGTGCGATAGCCGGTGGCCGCCTTGTCTTCCCAGCGCGCCGCCCCACCGATGGCGAAGCCTTTAAGCCTGCCTCGGTTGAACTCGTAGTTGGTAACACCCACAAAGCGCCATTCGCGTTGTTCGTTCGCGATCGTATTGTTCTGGGCGCGAGCCGTTCTCACATTCCGGATGGGTCCGGAGAGCCAAGTTTCATTGATCGAACGAACCAATGAAAGGGAATCGTTGGCCGAAAATTGACGCACTTCGCCCAGCCGCGCCGCCTGAAGACGATTGTTGAACTCCTCGACAATCGCGGAGGTGACTGTGGCAAGATCAGAGACAAACGTTTTTTGCTGGCTGATATTTACCATCAAACGCCAGGAAGGGGTAAGGTTGGCCGTAATCTCTGCCTCAAAGCCCTTGGAGATCTGATTCTGGGTGGCGGTGAGGTTGGGAATGGAATTGAAGGCGATTGTGTCCCACTGCCCGTCACCGTTCGTGTCCAGCTGGCGAGGACTGACCAACTCTGTCAGCCGCTGCGGCACGATTCCGAACATGGCATTGTAAAAGGCAGCATAACTTTGGATAGGGAATTGGCTGGGGTTTCCAGTGACGGTTGCCAACGCGGTTGAGAACGGTATGTCCCCCAGTTCACGGAAGCGAGCGCCCTCAATCCAGTTGAAAGCCTGGCTCGCCACGTTGATATTGAGTCCTGACCCTGTTGCATTGACACTCTTCAGGTCCGTCTCAAATCGGTTCAGCTTCACCGTAATTTTGTTGTTGAGGAACAAAGTCAGGATGCCGAACTCCTTTGTGGAGCCCGTAGGCTGGGAGATGGCGTTACCCAGGGCATCGTTGCGCAGGCCCACGGGGTTGAAGTTCTCGGACTTCGCGTAGTACGCCTGCAGATCCGTGCCGAAAGGCAGTTCGCCCAGCCACTTCTCGGGATATCGGGCTACCAGGCTCCAGGACGAAGTATCACCGGACTCATCGAGTGCCGGACGTTTGGACAACCGGGTGAACTCTGGATTCCACCGCCCGTCTTCCGTGCGATCGTTGAAACCGCGTTCGGCCACATTTGCACGGGCGTAACTCTTTGTATCGTCGGTGCGAACTCCAAACAATCCGACGATGTGCCGGTCGAGTAGGTAGCTCTGCCACGAGAGCGCCCGGGCCTGAATGGTGGTGCGGTTGATACCTCGATCTTGCAGGTATCGGTCGTTGAAGATCGTACCGTACTGGATCCGGCGTGGAGCCGTGGGACTGCTGACATCGATGTAGGGCATGAGATAGCGATCTCCTGCCTGCGGGCGTGGGATATTGATCTGCTGAAGCCGAACATCATTTGCCGAGCGCAGTCCTAGATTCGAACCACTGGTGTAGACGATGACATTTCCGTCGCGACCCGCTTGGTTGATGTTGTGGTCACGCGCGGTCGGCCGAATATTGAAGTCGGCTCCAGTCCACGAGTCGCGCAGTATGTCAAAATTGGTGTCGTAGGTGAAATCGGTGAAGAGTCCGGTGAAGCGATGCCGGCCCAGGTGCCGCAGCCAGCCCTTCTTTTCGGTGAGGTCTAGATCGGCAAAAAGCGTTGCCTGGAGGGTTTCGCGATCGCGTTTGTCGTACCTGACAGATGTATTGGTCCGTACGCGGCTATAGGCGCGTCCTAGGTTGGGATTCCGTTCGCCTGTGAGCAGGTACTCCGCAATGTCGATATAGATGTCGTAGGGCGCGCCCGTGCTGCCGCCGATACCATTGCCAAAGAGGAAGTCCTGTGACGTGGCGTAGTGTTGACGGTCATAAGCCAGCTCGACGCCGAGTCGATTCTTGAAAAAGCTCTGTTCGATCGCAATGTTCTGCGCCCAGAATTTCCGCGCCACAAAGTCGACACCGCCCGAGTAGAGTTTACTTTGGTAGTCGAAGACTCTCCGATTCTGCAGCGAAGGCACCGTGAAACCAACAGCGAAAGGCTCCCCAAAGGGACTGTTGGCATGATAGAGCTCAGCCCGGCTTAACGGCGACGAGAGCGGGCGGCCAGCCACCGCTGGCATCCCGGCCAAACCACCAGAACTCTGAATTGTGTCGAGCGCGGGGTTCCAGTCGAACTGCCCGTAGTAACCTTGCACCCCGTTGCCCGTGCCGACATCGGGTTTGGTGGCGTTGGGATTGTTGAAGACGACGACGTAGTTTTGAAAGACAACGGGATGCGTGTTGGTGTTGATCAGTGGCTCTGCGCTTCGCAGGTAGGGATTGTACGTTTCTTGAAACTTCCAGGTACCACCTTCAGCAGGCGAGCGAACGACGCTGGAGGGTGATGAGCCGGAGTATTGTCGCATAGACGCGGGCGTTGGTTCGAACCAGCCGGAATAGGCAACTGACGGTGGTATGATTTGGACCGGCGTGCCCCGGGATTCGCCAGCCTCTCCATTCGCTCGAAGCACTGTCGGTCCGAGGATCGAAGAGTTTCTGCCTTTAGAAAGCACAATATCAACCGAGCCGTAGACTCGTTCGTCCCGCTCCCACGCTGGTTTCTGCTTGTATTTGAGGTTATCCTGCAGGCCTGCAATTCGCATCGCCGCGCGACCGTCCACCACACTGCGGTTGATGTCGAAATCCGATCTTACACTCGGCACATTCAAGAATCAATTCGAAGAACGAGTTGATATAAGGAGTTCACTAAAACATTGAGCCGGGGACTTCCAACCGAGGATTTTGCGGGGACGCTCGTTGAGCATTTCCTGATAGGCGCTGAGCTGCTGATACGAAAC
>SXSC01000343.1 GCA_005792355.1 Opitutaceae bacterium | reverse complement strand
TCCTGGATACGAGTGCCTGTGGAAAGGCTACGCGCAGTTTCGCGCCATGGTTCAAATCATCGGCCTGACCCGGAAGCGCGCCCGCAGCGCCGACGATTGATGCGCTACAGCCCCTTTTGTGGGGCAAGTGCAGGGCTAGCCCTGGACTTCGCCCATCTTCTCCCCGTCGAGTTCGTAGAGACCTGTCATGTAGCCGTTCTCAAACATCGCGCCAACCTTCAATTCGCCGAAGAAAGCCACCGGCACATCCATCAGCGGCGGCACGCCTTTCTTCATCTTCACGACCACCCACTCGTTCATGTTGGGCACGGTGCCAAAACAGCAGGCCATCGTGTTGCGCATGAGCAGAAACTCCGTGACCATCCCTTTCTCCATTTTCACCGGCACCATGTAACCCGTGATCACCGCCTTCTTGCCACTCCACGACTTCACCATCGCCGGAATCTGCTCCTCGCCGGTCGGCGGAATTGCCTTGGGATCGGCCGCAGGATCAAACGGGGGAGGATTGAATGCATAGGAAGCCAGCTGCTCGAAACCCAGCTTCAGGTAACCATTCTCCACCGCCGGCCCCGCCGTGAGCGGCGCCGCGGGGTACGGCTGCGGTGTGTTCGGCGAATCCGCGCCCGGCAACGCGACCGGCGAGACCAGCAACGCCACCAAGCAACACCAAAACGATCGACGGAAAGGTTTCATGATAAAGAGGACGCTAGATGACATCGCTCATTCGTCAAAAACGATTTTTGACGGAAATAATCGGGCGGGTAAGCACTGCAGCGCGCTCGCACCGCGCTTACGACACGGGCGCCAGCGTCTCCGCCACCGGGGTGCGGTAGGCCTTGAGCGCCGGCACGACGCCGCCCAGCGCGCACAGGCCAGTCATCGCCAGTGGGCAAATCCACAGCACCGGATGCCCCGCGCCGAGATCCAACACCACACCGGTCTGGGTGCGGATCACGTTCGCCACAACGGCAAACAGCCCGAAATACACCACGAAACCCGCCGCAGCTCCGAGTGCCCCGATGCAGGCCGCCTCGGCCAGCACCGCGCCAAAAATCGTGCGTCGCCTGGCCCCCAGCGCGCGCAGGATCGCCAGATCGCGCCGGCGGGCATTCATCGAATTGTAGATGCTCGCCAGCACCGAGCCGGCCGCCACCAGCGCCACCAGATAGGCCACCAGCGCCAGCACCTGGTCGAACCACGAAATCTTGTTGAACAGCTCCGCGATAATCGCCCCGACCGGGAACGCCAGCGTGAGGCGGTTGCCCTGCTTGTTGTACATCATGTCGAGCATGAACCCGGCGGTTGGCGCCCGCAGCTGCAACAAAACGGCGCTCACGTCCGTCGCCGTCTTCGCATCGTGGCCACTCATCATCTGCAGGCCGCGCAACGGTATCCACACCACCCGATCCGCCGGCGTGTTGGTCGGCGCCAGGATGCCGGTCACCGTGAAATCGTCGGCGTGCTCCGCCTTGGGATCAAACGCAAGCCCGTGGAACGGACGAAAGACCTCGCCGACCTTCAGTTCGAGCCGCTGCGCGGCGAAACTCCCCGCCACCGCCTGCTTCGCGTCGGCGGAAAAAAATTTCCCGCCCGGCTCCAGGGCGAATTTCTTGCCAGGCGCATACTCCACATTGGTGAAAAGTTCCGGCACCGTGCCGACCAGCCGGAACCCGCGCAAATTGTCGCCCACCGCGATCGGAATCGCCGTCTTGATCATTGGGTGGCGCCGAATCGCCTCCACGTCCGCCGCCGCCACGTTGCCCGGCGAGGCCTCCAGGTGGAAGATGGCGTTGAGCACCAGCTGCAACTTTGAGCCCCGCGCTCCCAGCACCGCGTCGAATCCCGTCGTCGTTTGGGTGAACGCGGCCTGCGACTGCGTCTTCACCATCCACACGCACATCAGCAGCCCGCACGCCAGCGCAATGCTCCCCGCCGTGATCATCGTCGAAAGCGCGTGTTGCCGCAGCGAGCGATAGATGAGGAGTGGCAGCGTCATGGCCTGACCTCCTTGAGCGCCTCGTTCAGGCCCGCGAAATCCTTGCGCGTCTCAAACTGACCGAGCACCTCCTCGTCATGACTCACGAGCAGCAGGGCGGCGTTTTGCTCGCGGCACACTTCGCGGATCAGAGCGAGCGCCTCGCGCCCGTGCTGGCGGTCAAGGTAGCCGGTGGGCTCGTCGGCGAGCACCAGCCGCGGACGGTTGGCCAGGGCCCGCGCCACGGCGACCCGTTGCTGTTGCCCCGTGGAGAGCTGGTTCGGAAAGTGGTCCAGCCGATGGCTGAGTCCCACTCGCTCCAGTACCTCGCGAGCATGCGCCCGATCCGCCCCGTGCGGGCCAAACGACATGCCGAGCACCACGTTCTCCAGCACGGTGTACCCCTGCAGCAGGTTGAAGGTCTGAAAAATGTAGCCGAGCTTCGCCGCGCGCAGCCGGTCGCGTTTGGATTCGCTCAGCGCCGTCATTTCCGTGCCGTCGATCGTCACCGTTCCGCCGTCCGCCGTGAGAATGCCGGCAATCAGGTTGAGAAAAGTGGTCTTGCCGGAGCCGCTCTCGCCGCGCAGCGCCACCTGTTCTCCCGCCCCCAACGAAAAAGCCGGCACGTGGACAATCTGCACCAGCCCGCCCTCGGGCGAGACAAAGGACTTCGTCAGATTGGTGACCGCAAGCATCGGGAGAGGAGAACCAAGAGAACGCCAGATGACTCGAAATTCAAAGCGTCTTTTTCAAACCCGCATACTTTTTATGGCCATTCCGTCCGGCCCCGGCACACTTTCGTCCATGACCACGACTCCCGGCGCCCGCCTCCGCGCCGACCTCACCGCCGAGCGCCCGCTCCAAATCGCCGGGACGATCAACGCCTACGCCGCGCTGCTCGCCCAGCGCGCCGGCTTTCGCGCGATCTATCTCTCGGGCGCTGGCGTCGCCAATCACTCCCACGGCCTCCCCGACATCGGCGACACCACGCTCGCCGATGTCCTCGTCGACGCCCGGCGCATCACGCGCCGTGTTGACCTTCCGCTCCTGGTCGACATCGACACGGGCTGGGACGACCCCGCCGAAGCGGTGCGCGAATTGGCCGCCGCCGGGGTCGCCGCCGTTCACCTCGAGGATCAGGTTCCCGCAAAAAAATGCGGCCATCTCCCCGGCAAGCAAATCGTCCCGACGGCCGAAATGCTCGATCGTATCCGTGCCGCTGTGTCAGCGAAACCCAACCGCGACTTCGTCCTGATGGCCCGGACCGACGCCGCGGCGGTCGAAGGCCTCCCCGCCGCCATCACCCGCGCCCTGGCGTACGTTGCTGCCGGCGCCGACATGATCTTTGCCGAGGCGCTGCACACCCTCGACGACTACCAGGCGTTTACCGCGGCGGTAAACGTTCCGGTTCTGGCAAACCTAACCGAATTTGGAAAGACTCCGTATCTTACGGTTGATGAGTTACGTTCCGCCGGTGTCGCGCTGGCGCTGTACCCGCTCAGCGCCAGCCGCGCCGCCGCCGCCGCGTCGATCGAAGTCTACCACACGATCCGCCGGGAAGGCACCCAGAAGGACATCGTCGGAAAAATGCAAACCCGCGCCGACCTCTACGACACCCTCGGATATCACCAGAAGCTCGAGTGACTTTTCCCTAAACCCGAGAGTCACCGCTTGGTTCGCATCGCGGCGAGCCCGCAAGCTTTACGCCGGGGCGCGCTTCTGCATCGTCCACTTCTCCGGTCGTCACCCCATGCCCCACGCCGTCAAACGAAAATCCACCGCTCCGCTTGCGACCATTGATGCGGCAATTCACAGCTTCCGCGGCGAACGCGTGATCCTCGACGCCGACCTCGCAAAAATTTACGGCGTCGCGACGAAAGTCCTCAATCAAGCGGTGAAACGAAATCGGGAAAATTCCCGCCCGATTTTCTTTTCGAGCTCAATCTGACCGAGGCCGTGAATCTACAACGTACAGGCCGGCAGAGTGATGCACGTTCAAGGTCACAATTTGTGACCTTGAAACGCGGTGGAAATGTGAAGCACCGACCCTACGCCTTCACCGAGCACGGCGCCATCATGGCCGCCAACATTCTCAACAGCCAGCATGGCTGTGCAAATGAGTGTATTCGTTGTGCGGGCCTTCAGCAAGATGCGCGCCGCGTTCACCGACACCCGCGAACTCGCCCGCAAACTCGCCGCGCTCGAAACGGAACTGAAGGCCCGGCTCGACATCCACGAGTCCGCCATCGTCGATGTGCTCCAGCGCGTCATGGCGTTGCTCGACCCACCACCTCCGCCACCGGAAACTCCGCGACCTGCCATGGGTTTTCACGCCACCCTCAAACCGGTTCCAACGAAGAACTGAGTTCACGCGCTTGGATTCTGCCTCCGGTTTGATCCGCGCAATCCGCAGTCGAAGTATTTCTCATGAGCCCCGCCCCCTCCCCCGCCTTCAAACCCAAGAAATCCGTCGCCCTCTCCGGCGTCGCCGCGGGCAACACCGCGATCTGCACCGTCGGCCACACCGGCAACGATCTCCACTACCGCGGGTACGACATCGCCAGCCTGGCCCGCGAAGCCACCTACGAGGAGGTCGCGCATTTGCTCGTCCACGAGCATCTGCCCAGCCGTGTCGAGCTCGAGGCGTATCGCGCCAAGTTGATTTCGCTGCGGGGCATCCCGGCGCCCGTACGCGCGATCCTCGAACAACTTCCCGCCACTGCCCACACCATGGGCGTGTTGCGCACCGCGTGCTCCGCGCTCGGCGCACTCGACCCGGAGCGCGCCCCGCTCGGCAGCAGCGGCCCCACCGACCTCGCCACCGCCCGCCACATCGCCGACCGGCTTATCGCGAGTTTCCCGTCGATGCTGCTCTACTGGCATCATTTCGCCACCACCGGTAAACGCATCGACGTCGAGACCAACGAGCCCTCCCTTGCCGCGCATTTCCTCCGGCTCCTGCATCAACGCAACCCGTCGCACCTGCACACCCGCGCACTCGACCGCTCTCTGAGCCTTTACGCCGAACACGAGGTCAACGCCTCGACCTTCACCGCCCGCGTCATCGCCGGAACCGGCTCGGGTCTGTATTCCTGTGTCACCGGCGCCATCGGCGCGTTACGCGGGCCCAAACACGGCGGCGCCAACGAAGTCGCCCACGAAATCCAGCTGCGCTACCGGACCGCCGCTGACGCCGAGGCCGACATCCGCGCGCGCGTCGCCCGCCGCGAAATCCTCATCGGCTTCGGTCATCCGGTTTACACAATTGCCGATCCCCGCAGCGCCATCATCAAGGAAATCGCCCGGGAACTGTGCGGGGACGCCGGACGCGATGAGATGTTCGCCATCTGTGACCGCATCGAAAGCGTCATGTGGGAACTCAAGAAAATGTTTCCCAATCTCGATTGGTACAGCGCCCCGGCCTACGAAATGATGGGCGTGCCGACCTCATTTTTCACCCCGCTCTTCGTCATGGCCCGCACCGCCGGCTGGTGTGCCCACGTGATCGAGCAACGCCAGGATGGAAAAATCATCCGGCCCGGCGCGATCTACACCGGCCCCGCGGAGCGGCCGTACGTGCCGCTCGAACAAAGATAATCGTTCTCGTTCCTCGTTCTCTTTCTCGTTCTCCCGTTTTCCCGCTCGGTCTTTCCCTGACGAAAGAGAACGATAACGAGTACGAGGAACGATTTTGATCCATGTCCGCCCCCATCTCCAACGTCCGTCCGCCGCCCGATCCGCTCCTCTCCGAAATCGCCGACTACGTGCTCCGGCCCGCCTCGCCGACGGACGAGGCCCTCGACACCGCGCGGTGGTGCCTCGCCGATACGCTCGCCTGCGGCATCATGGCGCTCGCCTACCCCGCCTGCACCAAGCTCCTCGGCCCCATCGTGCCCGGCACCACGATCGCGCACGGCGCACGCGTCCCCGGCACGAGCTATGAACTCGATCCCGTGCAGGCCGCCTTCAACCTCGGCACCATCGTCCGTTGGCTCGACTTCATCGACACCTGGCTCGCCGCCGAATGGGGGCACCCTTCCGACAATCTCGGCGCCATTTTGGCCGTGACCGACTGGCTGTCGCGTCACGCGGCCGCCGGCACCACTCCCGCCGCCTTCCAGACCAAAATCAAAAATCGAAAATCGACCATCACCGTCGGGGACGTCCTCGTCGCGATGGTGCAGGCTCACGAAATCCAAGGTGTGCTCGCGTTGGAAAACTCCTTTAACCGCGTAGGACTCGACCATGTGTTACTTGTGCGCATTGCCTCCACTGCCGTCGTTACCGCTCTCCTCGGCGGCACGCGCGGCCAAATCATCAACGCGCTCTCGCACGCGTGGCTCGACGGCTCCGCGTTGCGCACTTACCGCCACGCCCCCAACACCGGCTCCCGCAAGTCCTGGGCGGCCGGCGACGCCACGAGCCGGGCCGTCCGGCTCGCGTTCCTCGCGCTGACCGACGAGATGGGCTATCCCTCCGCGCTGAGCGCAAAGACGTGGGGGTTTCAAGACGTCTCCTTCCGCGGCAACGCCGTGAAACTCGGCCGCCCCCTCGGCAGCTACGTGATGGAAAACGTGCTCTTCAAGATCTCGTTTCCCGCCGAGTTCCACGCGCAGACCGCCGTCGAAGCCGCGCTGAAACTGCACCCATTGGTCTGCGCCCGACTGGGCGACATCACGCGCATCGAACTCACCACGCATGAGTCCGCGATTCGGATCATCGACAAGTCCGGCCCGCTCCACAACCCGGCCGACCGGGATCATTGCCTGCAATACATGACCGCGATCGGGTTGCTCTTTGGCGGCCTCACGGCCGATCACTATGAAGATGACGTCGCCGCCGACCCTCGCATCGACGGGCTGCGCGCCGCCATGGTCGTGACGGAAGACAAGCAATTCTCCCGCGATTACCTCGACCCCGACAAGCGCTCGATCGCGAACGCCCTGCAGGTCTTTTTCCGCGACGGCACGAAGACGGCGAGAATCGCGGTCGAATATCCCCTCGGTCACCGCCGGCGCCGGGCCGAAGGCATCCCGGTGCTCCAGCAGAAAGCCGCGGCCGCCTTTGCGGCCCACTTCGGCGGGGAACGGTCCGCCGCACTCATGGCCCGCTTCTCCGACCATTCGAAGCTGCAGGCGACCCCGGTGCACGAGTTCGTGACGGCCTTGGTGAAATCAGAGCCCAGTTGATGCAGAATCCCGATCTCCCGCTGCCTCCCATGTCACCCGCCGCCCGCAGCGTCTTCGTCTTTGCCCTCTACCTGGTTCCCGTTGGCGCCGGACTGCTCGCGACGCCGAACACCGTCCTCACGCTGCTCGGGTTTCCCGCCAGTTCCGAAATCTGGCCGCGGGTGGTCGGCGTGCTGGCACTCGCCCTGGCCTATTACTACGCGCAGGCCGCCCGGGGCAACGTGACCGCGTTTTTTCGCTGGAGCATCCATGCGCGCAGCGCCGTCTGCGTGGCCTTTGTCGCTCTCGTACTGCTCCGCGTGGCCCCGGCGCCACTCGCGCTGATGGGACTGGTGGATCTTTTCGCGGCCGGTTGGACGGCCCGCGCGCTCCGTCGCGAAATGGGAGCCGGCGCGCACGCGGCAAAGCGGGCTTGAATTTCAAGATCGTCCGGCACTACAGCCCAAAGAATCGACGCGCGTTCGTCGTGGTGGCGGCCGCAAGCTCCGCGAGGTCCACCCCAAAGACTTCCGCGGCGGCGTATTCGGCCGTAAGCCGCACAAACGCCGGCTCGTTCGGTTTCCCGCGATGGGGCATCGGCGTGAGATAAGGCGCATCGGTCTCGAGCATCAGTCGTTCGAGTCCTTGTGCCCGGGCCGCCGCCCGCACGGCGACCGCGGTCTTGTAGGTGAGAATGCCCGTGAAAGACCCGAAGCCGCCACGCCGCATCAGCTCCGCGATCTCCGGCTCGCCCTCGGTGAAACAATGGAAGACCACCCGCGCCCAGTCCACGCCGCTGGCATCGATCATCCCGACGCATTCGTGAAACGCCCCGCGCGAATGCACCACCACTGGACAGCCCAGCCGTCGTGCGATCGCCAGCTGCGCCGCAAACGCCGCGCGTTGCCACGCGAAAATCCGCTCCGCCTCCATCGGATCTTTCGGCAGGTGAAACCGATCGAGCCCGCACTCGCCGAGCGCCACCGGCATGGGTGGCGCCGGCCGCCGGCCTGCCTCCGCCTCCGGCAGGCTGGAAGCCGGTGCTGCTCCCCAGAATCCTTCGATCTGCTCCACCGCACTCTCCCACCCCTCCGCCACCGCGCACGGGTGGAGCCCGACCGTGTACCGCACCGACTCATCTCCCGCCCGCTCCGCTGCAATTCCGCGATACAAACTCCAATCGTCGGGCGCGGTGCCGATCGCAATCATCGACTCCACTCCCGCTTCCCGGGCACGCGCCAGCACGGCGGGCATCGTACCCTGCCGGGCAAACGCTTCGAGGTGCGTGTGGGTGTCGATGAGTCGCATGTCAGCCGAGATAAAGTCCGCCATAACGTTCGCGCAGGTATTCCACCAAGTGCCGGGGCGACAGCTCCTCTCCCGTCACGCGCCGCACCAGTTCCAATGCGCTGAAGCGCCGCGCGGGCGCATGCACGTTTTCCCGCAGCCAGGCCAGCAGCCACGAGAAATCCCGGCGCGAAAAATCCTCCTCAATCCCCGGACGCAACTGGCGCACCCGGGCCCACAGCTGCGCCGCAATCATGTTGCCGAGGCAATAGCTCGGAAAATAACCGAACGATCCATCGCTCCAGTGCACATCCTGCAACACCCCCTCGCGATCGTTGGCCGGCTCCAGGCCCAGCATCTCGCGCGAGGCCACGCGCCACGCGGCCGGTAGATCCCGGACGGCGAGTTCGCCCGCGAAGAGCTTCTTCTCAAGCTCGAAGCGCAGCACGATGTGCAGGTTGTACGTCACCTCGTCCGCATCGACCCGAATCAACGTCGGTTGCACGGCATTGACCGCCAGATGGAGTTCGTCGGAGGTGACACCCGCGGATTGGACCGGAAAAAGTTCACGCCAGCGCGGTTCGAAACTCCGCCAGAAAGCGCGGCTGCGCCCGACCTGGTTCTCCCAGAGCCGGCTTTGCGATTCGTGCATCGCCATCCCGGCGTGGATTCCGAGCGCCGTGCCCAGCTGTGCCACCGGCAAACCCTGCTCGTAAAGCCCGTGCCCGGTTTCGTGCATCGCACCAAAGAGCGAGTTGAGCGGATGGTCCTCCTTGAACCGCGTCGTCATCCGCACGTCGCTGCCCGTCCCCGAGCAAAACGGATGCAACGACACATCGATCCGCCCACGGGTGTAATCGAAGCCGAGCCGCTCCGTCACCTCGCGCAGGAACCGCAGCTGGGCGTCGACCGGAAATCCGCGGAGCCGCCCCGCCACTTCGCGCGCGCGCGTGGCGGCGGGCGACGCTACAATTGCGCGCATCAACGGAAGCAGGTCGCGCTTGAGTTCGCCAAACAACCGGTCGACCGCCGCGGCCGTGAGCCCCGGGTCGTGCTTGTCGAGCATGTAGTCGTAAGGCGCCCCGCCGTAACCGAGATACGCCGCCTCGCGCTGGGCAAACTCCAGGTTCTTCTGCAGCACCGGAGCGTACCCGGCAAAGTCATCCTGGGCTTTCGCGTGCGCCCACGCGTGATATCCACGGCTGCCCTGGATCGCCTTTTCGCGCACAAATTCCGTCGGGAGTTTCGTCGCCCGGTTGTAGTCCCGCCGCGCCTGCGCGACGATCGCGCGTTCGTCGTCATTCAGACCGTCGTCGCGTTGCTCCAACCCGGCCAGCAACTCCCCGATGCGCGGCGCACTGGCCGCGGCGTGGAGCGACTCGGCCAGCACGGCGTGCTGGGCCGCCCGCTGCTCCGCCGCCCCGGCCGGCAGATTCACCTGCTCGTCCCAACCCAGCAGTTCGCCGATCGTGCCCAGCCGGTGAGCCCGCTGCACCCATGCGACGAGTTCGGAAATCGTGGAATTGTTCGACATGCATTTACTCAAACGCGCCCGCGCCCCAACGCCAGTCCACACTCATCCCGGCTCAACTCTCCAAACCCGGCCGGCCGGCGGATTGTCGCAAGCGGGCCTGATCAGGATTTCGGATCGAGACCATGCGAAAAATGTTTGGCGGGACCGAGCGGTTGCGTCAGCGTGGCCGCGTGATGCTCCCCACCCGCGCCCGCTGGCTCGTCATCGCGCTGACCGGCACCGCCGGACTCGCGTGGCATCGCGTCGCGTCGCCGGCGCGCGGCCGGCGTTTGGCTGATCCCATCCAGGAGCGAACCTCATGAACACCCAGGTTCCGGCCGGCGGCAGTATCTTCAGTTGGCGCCGACTGCGTTGGTGGCTGCTGGTCGCGGGAATTGCTCTGGTCGTTAATGCGCTGGGCATCATGCAGCCACAGTTGCTGAAGACCTTGGGAGTTCATCCGATCAATCCGCCATTTGCCGATTTGATTGCGATTCTGGCGGCGGGCGAAACGCACGCGGCCGGCCTGAACGCCTACGCCAACAATCCCCTCGATCCCTTGAACCGGCCGCATGTCTACGGTCCGTGGTGGTTGGTCATCGGCCAGTTTGGCGCGGTGCGGGCTGATGCCTGGTGGCTCGGCCTCTTGTTGGCGGGATCGTTTCTGGCCGTGGTCGTCGGGGTGCTGAATCCTCGTAATGTGCGCACCACCCTCATGTCGTTGGTGTGGTTGGCGTCGCCCCCGGTGCTCTTGGCCTTGGAGCGGGGAAATAATGACTTGGTTATTTTTATCCTTTTCGCGATCGCAGTTTGGTTGGTCACGAGACCTGCGCCCGTGGCTCCGATACTCGCCGGTGGTCTGCTGGTGCTCGCGGCCGCTTTGAAGCTCTATCCTTTGGTCGCGTTGCCCGCGCTGGCCTCCCGGCCGGTGGCACGGAGTCGAGCCTGGTGGATGCTGGGTGGCACCGCTGCGATCTGCATCATCGTCCTCCTCAGCGCTCTGGCGGACTATCAGCGGACCCTGACGATGGCCCCCGAGCCGTTTACGATTTTTGGTTACGGAGCCAAGCTGTCGCACCATCTGCTGCAAACCTTGCCGCAGCAACGCGGCTGGGTGCTGGCAGGGGGACTGCCGGTGATCCTGTTCACGCTTTGGGCCAGTTGGCGCTGGTGGCGCAGTTTTTGGACGCTCTTGCCGACTACTGGTCTTACCACGGGATGCTATCTGGCGGGCGCACTGAGTTGGAGTTTGTGCTACGTGACGACCATCAATTTTCCCTATCGCCTGGTGCTATTGCTGCTGCCCGCACGGCTTTGGCTCGAATATGAATCGACGGGCAGAATTAATGGTGCGATCCGATTTCAGTGGCTCGTAACGAGCCTCCTTCTCTGGACTCCCTGCTTCAAGGAACACCTGCTGGTTCCCAATGCGGACGAGAGCCGCTACACTGGAACGGCCGCGACCTGGATGGCGCTGGGAGTGGAACATGCCTTGGCCTTCGCGATCACCGGAACCTTGGGCGTGATGGCGCTGGGTTGGATGTGGCGCCGCTTTGCCAACCCGACCGCGACCTAGTGTGCCGGCCGCAAAGTAGCGTGACAAGTAGCTGCGAGCGCCAGCGAGTGGAGCGCGCCGGTGGTCCACTCGCTGGCGCTCGCAGCTACACGTCACGAAAGTTATTGGTCGCGCCACTAGCCCGGAAATTTCCTGACGCGGCAACCGCAAGCGAGGGCGGGGCGGTTTCCCAACCGCCCAAATACCGTCGGCCGACGGTTCTTCGGTGGTTGGGAAACCGCCGTGCCGTGAAATTTCCCGGCCAGCCGCAGCACTGGTCGCCCGCAATCGTCCCCGTTCTTCGCCCACGACCTTCAAGCTGGATTGGCGGGCACGGACCGCGCGCCACTCCCACCGCAGGGAATCCCCTGCGCGCGGCGACCAATCAGGTCCACGCAGTGGATTATTGCGTGCGGATCGAAATGCTCCCGCCGCTGGCCCGCAGCTTCAACAGCGGCCCGCCGCCGTTCACCGCCCCGGCGAGCCGGCTCCGGCCGCGACTCGACTTCTCCAGCGTCAGGGTAAGCCCTTCCGCATCCACGGCGCCGCCGCTGGTCGAAGCATCGAGCCGAAACGCCGCGGTCTTGTCCACCGACACGCGCACGCTGCCTCCCGAAGTGCTCAGCGAACACTCGTCCTTCAGCAAACCGCTGATTCCGGCGCGGATGCCTCCGCCACTCGTGTGGGCGATGAGCCGAGCCTCCGCCGACTCGATCTTGATGCCGCCACCCGAAGTCGAGAGTTCGGCGGGACCCGCCACGCGTCCCACCGTGATATTGCCACCAGACGTCTTCAATTCAACCGGACCGCGCGCCTCAACCAGCGTGATGTTTCCGCCCGAGGTGCGCGCATCGACCGCGCCGCCCATCTTGCCCACCGCGATCGAACCACCCGAGGTCCGCAGGTTCGCCCTGCCGTCGAGATCGCCCACCGTGATCCCACCGCCCGAGGTATGGAGGTCGGTGGTAAATCCCGCCGGCACGGAAATCTCAAAATCGACCTGCACCGGCGGCCCTGAGCCAAAATTAAATCCGATCCCCTGGCGCTCGTATTTCGCTGTCACGCGGATGTCGTTGCCATTCTGATCAAATGCCAGGTCGAGCTTCTTCAGCACCTCGTCGGCCTCCGTCTCGCTGCCCGCCCGGATTTTTTGCTTCGCCTTGATCCGCACGACCGAGTCCGCCGAGGCGCTGACCCGGATGGCGCCGCCCTGCGTTTCGACCCGCAGGGCACCCGGACCCGCGACGGAAAAATTCTTTTCCACCACCCGCTCGATGCGGGCGTGGGCGATCAACGTGGTGCCGGCCAGCAGGCCGGCGGAAAAAAGGAGCCGTAGGGAGATGTTCATCGGGAGGAGTTACGCCTCAAGAACCCAGCGGCCCGCGAAAAGTTACACCCCAAATCGAAACCCGGCAGTCGGCTACACCTTCGCGCTGTTGTCGCACTTGAAGTGCACCCGCGACCGCCGCAACCCGTGCTGCCGCAGCGCCGAGGTCTGCGCCGGGTCCCGCCGCTGGATCAGAAAACGCTGCCCCGCCTGGGCCTCCTCCGCCTCGGCGAGCGCGGCGACGCACAGCATGGCCTCGCTCTTGGCCGAAAGCCGGCGCGCCGGAAACCCCGTATGGGCCGCCAGCCAGCGCACCATCGATTTCATTGGTTCGGATTCAGACGGGGAACTCATGTCCGCACCACACTTGCACGCCAGGTCGATTCGTCAAACCCGACGAGCGCCCTTCCGTTGCCAATCAAAAACGGGCGCTTTACCAAATTTCCGTTGCCGGTCAGCAGCGCGAGGACGGCGCCCGGCGCGAGGACCGCCAGTTTTTCGCCCAGCTTCAGCTCGCGGTAGTCGCGGCCGGAGGTGTTGCAGAGTTTCCGCACCTCGCCGCCCTGCGCCGCCAGCATCGTGCGGAGTTCCCCGAGCGAGGGTGGCGTCGCGCGAATGGCGATTTCCTCGAACGCGACGCCCTCCGCCCGGAGCCATTTCGTCGCCGCGCGGCAGCGGTCACAGTTCGCGAGCGTGTAGATTCTCAGCATGCGTTGGGTCCCCGTCTCACTTCACCCAGCTCGCATCCTGGACTACGAACTGCCAGCGCGCGCGATACTGCCCGAGCTCGCCGTAGAAACGCACGCGGTCACCCGCTTTGAAATCGCCGCGCAATTTCTTCCGCAACGCTTCATCGTGACTGAAAACATCGTAAGTCTCACCGAGGAAGTCCACCGCCAGCCGCGTGCCCGGCGCCACGATCCCGTCGACTCGCACGATCTTCCCCAAATTGGACGGGCGGCGGAGACTCGCACCCGCCGGCAGCTTTTCCGCGATCAACGCCACTTTTTCAAGATCGATGCCGCCGTAACCGATCTTCACGGGCGCTCCGGAATCCTGCTGTTCCACCGAAGCATCCCGCAAGGCGATCCAGCGATCGGCTCGTCCGTCGGGCACCGTCACGAATTTCGCCGACACCGGAAAATGATCGGAAAAGCCGCTCCCACCCGGACCGCTCCCCGACCACCGCACCGGCAGGCCCTTGTCGTCGGCGTTGAGCCCGCCGAATTTCGCGACCGCGAATGAGTTGTCCACGTATTGCACCCCGCGATAGTCGTACAGCCCTCGCGCGATAATCAGGTGCATCAGCGTGCCCCATTCGCCGCGGTACGTGTCGCTCCCCCGCTCCGCCGCCGGCACCTCGAACCACAGGTTGTAGAGGTCGCGCTGCGTCCCGCGCACGGCGAGTTCGTTGCCCTGCGACCGCAGCGTGTCATTAATCCCGGTCGGCTTCATCTTCGGATAACGCTGCTTCTGGTTGTACTGGGAGTTCAGGTCGCCACCGATGATGATGTCCGCATTCGGATCGGCGCGTAATATCTCATCGAGGCGCGTCCGCAGGGTCTGCGCGTTGGCCACCCGCATCGGCTCGGTCGCCGGATCTCCCGCCCCCGACTTCCAGTGGTTCGCAAAGAGAAATAGCGGCGCCCCGTCGACGTCGACCTGCGCCTCGAGGATGGCCCGGGCGTTGAGCGTCGGATGCGACACCGCGCGCGTCACCGGAAACCGCGTGAACACCGCGCACTTGATCTCCTGCTTGCGCTCGCTGCCGGCGACCGTGACTTCCTCGCCCACGACGACCCGGTAGCCCGACAGACCGGCGTCCGCCAGTGCCTTCAGGAGCAACGCCTCCGACGGCAGGTCCGCGATCTCCGGCCCGAATTTTGCCCCGAGCATGTCCACCAGCTTCACGCCAGCATAACGCGCCAGGATGGCGTCGTAATTCGGCGGTGTTTTACCGGGCGTCGCGTCAACCTCCAGCTCGGCCAGGAGCAGCACATCCGGGCCTCTTCCGCCCTCGAAACGCCCCACGACGCGCGCGATGTTCTGGAGCTTGGTCAGCGCGTGCGCCGGGGTGTATCTGGCAGGTTGGTAGTCTTCGTAGGAGGCCACGCCATCGAGGTCGAAGAGGTTTTCGACATTATAGGCGACGACCGTGAACGGCCGGGCGTGAACCAGTGCGACCAAGCCCAGGCCCAGCAACCACTGCTTGATTTGAATCATGCGCATCGCGTCACCGTGAGGCGCGCGATTGACCGGCGCAAGATCGCGCCTGCACACTGTCCGCCTGCCATGTCTCACATCCTCGATGTCCAAAACCTCCGTATCGCCCGCGGGCGCGCCACGATCCTGCACGACGTGAGCTGGCGCGTCGCCCCGGGGGAGCACTGGGTCATCCTCGGGGCCAACGGCTCCGGCAAGACCTCCCTGCTCAAGGCGCTCACCGGCTACCTGTCGTCCACGGCCGGGGCCATCTCGCTGCTCGGCCGCCGCTACGGCGCGTGCGACTGGCGCGAGTTGCGGCTTGAGATTGGCGTCGTGACGAGTGCGTTCACGGCGTCGATTCCGCCCGCTGAACCGGCCCTGGACACCGTGATGAGCGGCAAATACGCCCAGCTCGATCTGTGGCACCGCACGACCCGCGCCGACCGGACCGCCGCGTTGCGCCTCCTGCGCGCCAGCGGGCTCGCCGCGCTCGCCGATCGCGAATGGGTCTATCTCTCCCAAGGCGAACGCCAGCGCGTGCTCATCGCGCGGGCACTGATGGCGCGGCCGCGGCTGCTGATCCTCGACGAACCGTGCGCGGGCCTTGATCCCGTGGCGCGGGAGAATTTTCTGCAGTTCCTCGATCGACTCGCCGGCCGGCGCGGAGCATCCAAGCCCGCGTTGGTGCTGGTGACGCATCACGTCGAGGAAATCATGCCGGCGTTTTCACATGCGCTGCTGCTGAATGCGGGCCGGGTGCATGCGGCCGGGCACCGGGCGCACGTTCTCACATCAAAAAACCTCTCCACGATCTTCGGCGCGTCGTTGCAGCTCGCGCGCCGTGGCAGTCGATTGAGCCTGAGGTAAGCCGCCGGTGAATCCCCTCCCCGAAGTCATCGACGCGCTCGGGTTCACGTCCGTCTGGACCTACCTCGCGCTGTTTCTCGTCGCGTCGCTCGTGATGATCTGGCGACTCGAGGCGCTCCTCGATCACGGCTTGGAGGGCACCGCCCTCGGCACCCTCGTGATGCCCTACTGCTCGGGGCTCGGAAACCTGATCTTCGTCGCACTCATCGCGTCGCGCCAGGAATCGGGCCAGGAGGTGTTGACCAACTGCCTCGTCAACAACGTGACCAACCTCACGATTGTGCTCGGTCTGCCCGCGTTGTTCTGGGGCCTGCAACTCGCCGGGGGCCAGAAACCCGCCAAAGCCGCCCCCAGTCGGAACGGGACGCCGGCCGCAAAAAATTCCGAACCACAACTCACGCGACTCTCGCTGTTGCTCACCATCATCGCGGCCTTGTTTTTTAGCGGCGTGACCTGGGCCCTCGGGAGCGACGGCCGGCTCGATCGGCGCGACGGGCTCGTGCTCATCGCGTTGTTCCTGTTCTGGCAGTGCTTCCAGGTCATCGACGTCTTGAAGCACAACGTCCGCCGGCAGCAGTCGTTCGGCGCGCTCTTCTATCTCGATCTCCTCTTCGTCCTGTTCGGTGCGGGCGCGCTCTACACCAGCATCGACTGGCTCGTCGCTTGGCTGGCCGCACAGGAAGGCGATTTCATCAACCCCGGGAATCTCGGCTGGTTGAGCGGCTGGCTGATGGTCCTGCCCAACGCGATTCTCGCCTTCTTCTACGCGGCGCGCGGTCGGGCCGACATCGCCTACGCCTCCCAAGTCGGCGACGGCCACATCTGCATTCCGCTTTGCCTGGGTTTAAGTGCCGTGCTGCAACCACTGCCGCTGCCGGCGTTTTTTGAAACGGGCATCATCATCCTGATCGGCGCCGCGCTCGTGCACGGGTTGTGCGTCCTGCTCGCCGACGGTCTGCCGAAATGGATGGGCTGGCCCCTCCTCGCCGCCTACGCGTGGTTTGTCACGGCGGGATTGATGGCGTAGGGCGCGTGTCTGGCCCGCGCCGGCACCGCTGTCCGAATCCCGCAGGTTCGGCGTCAGCTCCGGATGGTCCATCACAGCTCGAGCGGATCCGCGCGGAACTTCTCGCTCAGCTCAAACAACACCGCCTGCGCACCGAGCCACTTCCCGTCGGCGCGGATCTCCGTCATCGTCTTCACGGTGTGGTTGAGCACGAGATAGCTCGCGGGACCAATCTTCATGAACGCGTCGTAGTGGGTGTCGGCGGCATCGGGCACAAATTCGAGGTCGCCGTCGGAAAACTGTTTCCCCGCCGCGACCGCCCGCAGCGGCTCGGCGTCATCGGCCAGATTCCGGCGAAAGGCGTCGGGGCGCGGCCCTTGGTACGCCACCACTCCGCCACTGCTCGCCGGCACGGCGAGAATCGCCCACTCGTCAAACACCGGTTTCAAGTAACAGGCGCGCATGCGGTCGAGCGCGGTTTGAACATGCGTGCGGGCGGTGGCGATTTCCATAAGCCGCCACTTTTCGCGCCGGGCGAAAAACTAACAAGATATTTTGCGCGCCGATTGTCACCTTGCAGGATCAAGGCAAACGAGAAACCACGAATGGACCCGAAAACCCGAATTTGAGGGCAAGGCGCGAAGCCTCTGGCCCGCTCATTCACGATCACCATCCAGTTGCCGGTTGCCGAGCTTGGCCGCGCACCCGTTTTCCTTCGGGTCGATTCGTGGTCGAACTGAGTTGAGACGGCTTAGGTGGGAAACCCGCCCGAAATGTAGTTCTTCAGGTGCTCCGCCTCCGCGCGATGCGCATCGGCCACCCAGCGCGAAATGTCGCCAATCGAGATCAGGCCGATCAGGCTGTCGTTGGAAACGACCGGCAGGTGACGGCAGCGTTTCTCGGTAAACAGCGCCGCGACCTCCTCGATGGTGGTCTCGGGCGCAATCGTGAGGACATTCCGCGTCATGATTTCGGACACCCGGACCGCCTTGGGATCGATGCCGGCGCCAACCACGCGGTGCAACACATCGCGCTCGGTGAAGATCCCGGCGAGCTTGCCCGAGTCGAGAATGACAATGGCACCGATGCGCAAACGGTTCATTTCGGCGACGGCGTCGAAAATACTCAGGTGAGGGGCGATGCTGTGAACTGCAGGGCCTTTGCGCTGAAGCAAAGCAGAGATCGGAACGTTCATGGATAACTGGGGGTCACGCGGAGCATGGAGCCCGATCGACCCGCGGCAACAGGAAACATGGCGCCTCAATTTCCCGGCCCGTAAACCAAATCGCGCACCGCCGTGACCCGCGTGAACCGCTCGCCGCCATCCGTGCTCTTGTAAAGGATGTAGCCTTTCGCCGCCGCCCACACCACGCGCGCATCAGCCGGCGCGAACTTGAGGTCCATGAACTGCCGGCCGTTGAGATACGTCGTGTCGTCCAGCACGACGCGCATCGTCGCCCCGCCGTCCGAGGATTTCATGAGGGTCGTAAATCCGGTGTAGAGGATTGTGTTCGCATTGTCGGGCGAGATTCGGATCGGTCCGAAATTACCCAAGGCCGTCCGCGTCCACGTACGTCCACCGTCCGTGCTCTTGTGGATGCGCTTCGCCGAGTCGTCGTTGGCGTAGAGCACCGCGTTGTCCAACGCGAACCCGTCGAAGTTCTGCAGCACGAGCCCCGGGGGATTGCGCGCCTCCCACGTCCTCCCGCCATCGGCCGTCGCGTAGAGTCCGTACGCCGTTGGTTGATCGGTGCCGTGCACCATGTGGGAGACATACAGCGTCTCGACTCCATTCTTCAGCGTGGCCAGCAGAGTGACCGGCGTGTTCGTCGGCGTCCCCGCTGGGGTCGCAACCTGCTCCCACGTTTCGGCGCCGTTGCGCGAGACGAGGAGGCCGCCTTCGTAAAAGACCTCGAACGACTTCACCCCGCCGATGCCCGCGTACAACGTGCTGCTGTCGAGTTTGCCGAGGACGACGTGCGGCGTGTAGGTGTTGACGAATCCGTCGATGCGTTGCTGCCAGTTGAGCCCGCCATCGATGCTTTTGTACACGCCCGCGTTTCCGCTTCGAAAAACTTCGATCCCGCTGCCGGTCGCCGGGCCCGGCGCGGCCACTGTCGCCGCATAGAGCGTCCCCGGCCGATTGGGATCGACCACGATTTCGTAAATCTGTGGATACCCCGTCCGGTTTGGATCCAGCCGCAGCCCCCTGCGCAGGCGCGTCCACGTGAGTCCGCCATCCGCCGTCTTGAAAATTCCGTTGGTCTCGGTGCCGACGTAAACCGTGCCACTGTCCCGCGGATCAATGCAGAGCGACTGGAAAACGTTGTCCTGGATGTTGCCCGCCTGCCCGCGCAGGGAACCGTTGATCTCGGCGGTCTCGGGCGGCGTCCCGTACACTTCGATCAGCGCCTGGCCGCCCGTGGCGGCAGCCGCCGCCACATGGGCCGTGTACGCACCGGAACCCAGCGCAACAAATGACGCCGCATCCTTGCTGCCCGCCGGCAGCGCAAACGCCCCGGTGGCCGTCGACGCCGTCCGTACCAGCGCGCCGTTCCCCGCAGCGTCCCAATCATCGTTGGCCGCGACACTCACTCCGGCGGAGTTGAAAACCGTCAGCCGCGGATCGGCCACCGCTCCCGTCACCCCCAGCGGCACCAACGCGGGCCCCACTCCGCGAACCACCAGCGGCAGCACCCCGCCGCGAACCGCGAAGCCCGCCACGAGTGTATCGCTGCCGGTCCCGGCCTCCGCCCGAACGGAAAGGTTTGCCAGCCGCAGCGTCGCGGCTCCCACGACGTAAAGCTCAATGAGCACCACTCCCCCGCCTCCGTCGGCACTCGTCACATGAATGGTCATCGCGCCGGGGCCCACTCGCACGACCGTTGCCGCGTCGCGCGAACCCGGCGTGAGCGCAAAGGCACCACTTCTGCCGGCGGCGTCACGCGCAGCCGCACCGCCCGCATCCGCCTCCCAATTGTCGTTCGCCGCCATCGCCCGGCCCGTGTCGTCGTAGACTGTCAAACGTGGGTCGACCAACAATCCGGGCACTCCAAAATCGGAGAGTCCCGGCCCGACCGCGCGGATCAGCACCGTTTGCTGGTCCGCTCCGGCCAGCACCGCGCCCGCAATCACGGGTGTACCGCCCGCCGGCAATCGCAGCCGGGCGGAGAGATTGGCGAGTTCGGGGCCCGTTTGCCCGTTCAGCGTCGCCCAAAGAACCGGCAGGGAGAGGAGCCAGCGGGGGGGTCTCGCGTTCATTGGACAGCGGACCCAATCAGAATTCGACTGGCCGCGCCACGAATACTGCGCTCCCGGGCGTCGCCCGACTGAAAGCCGCAACTCAGCGCCCAAACAGTTTGTCGAGCGCGCCGAGATTTTTGAGCGGCGCGTTTTTCTTCGCCGCTACGAGAGTCGAGATAATGGGCTTCGCGGCGGGTGCGGGCGCCGACGCCACGTGGCCGCGTCCTCCTGCACCGCCTGCTCGCAGCGCCGCGAGTACTCGATCGAGTTTCACCGCCGAAACCGGTTCCGCCGTGCCAAGATCCTGGGCAAACAGACTCACGCGAAATTCCTCGATCAGCCAACGGAAGGCGTCCGACTCCGACCATTCCGGTGGAGGGCGGGTGCCCCCACCCGCCTTTGCCGGAACCACGCCACGCGGTGAGGACACCCCGCCTGCTCCCGCCGTCAACGCCCGCCAGGCCTTTTCATACGGCGCGAGCTGCGCCTGGCGCTCCGCATCTTTCGCGGGGTTCTTCTTCGCCCGCTCCGCCCGCAGTTTCATCGCCTTCAGGTAACGCGGGAAATGTGCCAGCTGCGCATAGGGCGTCTCGCGCAAGAAGTCCGCTGGCAACAGAGCCGCGAGATCGCCCGCCAGCGCCGCCGGCGGATCGCGCACGACCTGCAGCTCCAGGCGAAGAGTCAGAATCTCCCGCAGCAGATCAACCACCCGCGGGACGAGCCCGCGCAGATCCGTCTTCGCACGTTCGACGGCGACGGCAAACTTGGCGGCTGACAGGGAGGGCTCGCCCGCAGGTCGGGCGCCCTCCATCCGCTCCGGGCCTGTCGCCCAGCGCCTAATCGATTCGAACGCCTGCTCCTGCAAGGTGTCGATTGGTGCCAGCGTGGCGGTGAGCGGACCGAGTTCACGCATCATCCGCAGGTCGCGTTGCAGCCACATCAGGTCATGACCCAGCTGGCGCTCGAACAGGGCGGAGAGTCCGCGGGCGGTCGCGGCCTCCGCCTCCTCCGGAGTCTTGAACAGCCGGCGGGCCACTCCATCGCGACCGGCCAGCAGGCCTGGAAACGCATACACCGGCGCCCCCGCCTGCTCGGCCACGAGCACGCGCTTCGGCATCGGATCAAAATTCCACGCGATGTGCTCCGGCGTCTCCCACTGCACCCGCGCCGAACGCCAGGCCGGCGGATCCTCGCGCGCCACAGCCACGCTCGCTTCGCGCGACTGCGCGAGCAGGGCCGCGCGGATCTCCGCGAGCTCACGGCTCGCCGCCAGTTCACGACCGGCGGCATCGACCACTCTCACCCGTACCCGCAGGTGGTCGGGCGGCGGCTTGTCCGCCCACACCGCCGGATCGATCGCGATGCGGGATCGCTCCGCGATCTCCGCGGCCAGCGCCTGTGGGAGCGTCTCGCGCCGGTTGGTGAGCCGGTCCCGCGAGGCCAGCCGCCCCGCGAACGTCTTCGCGCTCTCCGCGAGCGGCACGAAGCCGCGTCGCAACTCCTTCGGCAGCGCACGCAGATAGTGCTCCACCTTCGCCTCCAGATGCCCCGGCACCGCCCAGTCGAGCGCGACGGGCGTCAGCGCCTCCGCCTCACGCACGCTGACGTCGAGCGTCACGCCGTCGTCGGCCTGGCCCGGTTTGTAGACGTAATTCAGCGGCAGCGCATTGTTCTGCAGGGGCATCGCCTCCGGAAACGCGTCGGCGTCGTGCGCAATCGTCTCGGGATCGCGCAGATCTTCCGGCTCCATCAGCAAAAAATCCGGCTCCGCCCCGCGATGCTCGCGCACCAAGGCGACGAGTTCGGCAACGGAAGAGATCGAAAGGTGGGGCCGGCTCTCCGCGCCGGCCTGAGTCCCCGCGCCCGGCTCACCGCGCCCCGCAAACCCAGGCCGGCCAGGGACAGCCGGCCCCACCACGGCCAGCAGCCGGGCCGCATAAAAACGATAGGCCGCCTCGTCGAGGTTCAGGTAGCCGCTGTCCCGCGCCCGGGTGAGCAGATCCTCGAGTTTCTCGCGCACCGCACGGTTGTGGGTGATGCAATCCAGCGGAAATGCGATCGTGTCGTTCACCAGTCCTTCGCGGATGAAAATTTCCGTGGCGTGCCGCGGGTTGATCCGGCCGTAGCTGACGCCGCGGGATTCGAGCTCGAGCCCGTAGAGCCGCGTGCGCTGCTTCACCATCACCCGGCCAGCGTCGACGTTCCAAAACGGCTCGCTGTGCGCGGTACGCACCACGTGCGCCCCCAACTCCAGGGCCCATTGCGGATCGAGCCGCGCACAGGTGCGCGCGAAGAGCCGCGACGTTTCCATGATCTCCGAGGTCATGATCCAACGCGGGGGCGACGCTCCTTTTTTCGGCGCCTCGCGTTGCGGGGCGTCACCACCGCGTTTCTTCGGCTCCTCCCTCCGGTGCAACACCGACCCGGGAAACAACACGACCTTGCGATCATGCGTCGCCTTGTAGCCGCCATTTTCCTCGTCGAGCTGGGCGATGTTGCCCAGCAGGCCGGCGAGGACACTGCGATGAATCGCCCGAAACGACGGCGTGCCGAAGGCCAGCGGATCACCGGCTGGACCCGGCGGAGCGGCTTTGTGCCGCGCGGCCGTCGCAGCCGATCTTTCATCGCGGCGTAAAGCCGCTCCGACAACTTTCTGATTCCCATCGGCCACCGAAGTCAGCCGAAAATCGTCGCGCTCCCGCAGCGTGTCGAGGAGCTGCGCGTGAATGTCGCGCCACTCCCGCATCCGCGTGTAGCTGAGAAAATGGTCGCGACAGAAGCGGCGCAGTTTCGCCTGCGCCATGTTCTCAAACTCATCGTGAAACGCCTCCCAGATGTTGAGCAGGGTGAGAAAATCGGAATCGGGGTGCACGAAACGCCGGTGCGCGGCGTCGGCCTGTTGCTGCTTGTCGAGCGGCCGTTCGCGGGGATCCTGGATCGAGAGGCCCGCGGCGATGATCAGCACTTCGCGCAACGCCCGCTCCGCGCGCGCCTGAAGAATCATGCGGCCGACCGTCGGGTCGACCGGCAGACGCGCGAGTTCGCGGCCAATGGCCGTGAGTTCGCGACTGCCGGTTGCCGGAGGGGGTTTATTCCCCGACTCGGCGAATTCGTCGGGGCGCAAAGCCCCTCCTCCATCGATCGCGCCCAGCTCCTCGAGCAGCGCATACCCCGCGCGAATCGATTTCGCCGCGGGCAGGTTGATGAAGGGGAAGCGCTCGATGTCGCCAAGGCCAAAGGCCGTCATCCGCAGGATCACATCGGCGAGATTGGCGCGCTGGATCTCCGGCTGCGTGAAGCGCGGTCGCTCCAGAAAGTCCTTTTCGGAAAAGAGCCGGATGCACACGCCCTCCGCCACCCGCCCGCTGCGGCCCTTGCGCTGGTCGGCGCTCGACTGCGAGATCGGCTCGATCGGGAGCCGGCGGGTGCGCGCCTGCGGCGAATAACGGCTCATCCGCACCAGCCCCGTGTCGACCACAAAACGAATGCCGGGAATCGTCAGCGACGTTTCCGCGATGTTGGTCGCGAGGACAATCTTGCGGCGTTGCGTCGGCGCAAAAACGCGCTGCTGCTCGGCGTTCGAAAGCCGGCCAAACATCGGGATGATCTCGCAGTTGCCCAGCCGGCGCCCCTCGAGCAGGTCGCCCACTTCGCGGATGTCGCGCTCGCTCGGGAGAAACACCAGCACGTCGCCGCTCGTGCTCTCGCGCGTCACGCGCTCGACCGCCTCCACCGCCCCGTCGATGTAATGCAGGGCCTCCGCCTTCGCCGAAGCCACCGCGGACAGATCCTCCTTTTCCTCGTTCTCATCGTCCTCCGCATAGTCGCGGCCCAGCGAGTCGAGCGGCGCATAAATCACCTCGACCGGAAAAGTCCGCCCCTCAACCAGCACCACCGGCGCGCCGTCAAACGCCGCGCTGAATGCCGCCGTGTCGATCGTCGCCGAGGTGATGATGATCTTCAGCTCGGGCCGCCGATACCGCAGCGTCCGCAGGTGCCCGAGCAGGAAGTCGATGTTGAGCGAACGCTCGTGCGCCTCGTCGAT
>SXSC01000342.1 GCA_005792355.1 Opitutaceae bacterium | reverse complement strand
CGGCTCCGCCTCGCGCAACGCTCGGCTCCGCCACCGGGGGCTCCGGCCTGGAGGGTTGGTCTGCGCTCTTCGTTACTAGTTGGTTGGACATCTGGTTCATTGGCTTTCGGGTTTACTATCCCGTGTCCAAGGAAATCGGTGGCGACATACCGCTTGGTCCTGGCAAATGCTCTTGCGACGATTGAAAATCGCCCACCCACTTTCCCTCGATCATCAGCACGATTGATGCTCAATCCTTCCCCGACGTGTCGGTGCCTCCGCTCGAATTCTCCGGTGTGGTCCGCGCCAGATGCCGGGCCCCATCCACCGTATGAAAACTCCCGACCTCTCCCCGTTGCGTCAGTGGTGTCGTCTCGCGGCCGTCGTCTCCAGCTGCTTCGTCGCATCGCTTTCGTGTCCCGCCCAGCCCGCTGCCACGGGCACGATCCAGGGCCGCGTCTTCAACCCGGTCTCCCGCGAATACGTCAATAACGCCGAGGTGCGGCTCGTGGGCACCAGTCAGGTCACCTACACCGAGAGCGACGGCTCCTTCAATTTCGCCCAGGTCGCCGTTGGCGAGGCGACCATTGCGGTGACCTATTCCGGCTACAACCCCGTGCGCGAGGCTTTCCCCGTCACCGCCGGCCAGACCATCGTGCGCGAAATCAATCTCTCCAGCACCGCCGGCGGATCTCCCTCCGCGCAGGCCGGCGACGCCACGGTGAAGCTCGACGCCTTCACCGTCTCAAGCGAGCGCGAGGGCAATTCCAAGGCCATCATGTCGCAGCGACGCAACATGGACATCACCACCTCCGTCGCCTCGGATATTTTTGGCGATGTCATGGATGGCAACGTCGGCGAATTTCTGAAGTACCTTCCCGGGGTGGAGCTCGACTACGTCGAGTCGCTGGCCCGCGGTCCGCGGCTCGGCGGCATGGACTCACAATATGTCGGCATGTCGTTTGACGGCATCCGCATGGCCAGCGCCGATTCGGTGCGGGGCGGCGGCGAGGCCGGGCGCGCGACGAGCCTGGAGGGCTTCGCCATCACCGCCGTCGAGTCGATCGAGATCAACCGCACCACGAGCGCGGAGTCGGACGGCGACTCGCCCGCCGGCACCATCAACATGAAGACGAAACGCGCCTTCGACCGGAAGGGCCGGCGCTTCACCTTCAACGGCGCGATCGGTTTCAACGCGGAGGAATTCACGATTCGCGCAACGGAGGGTCCCAGCGATTCAAAGCACTTGAAGTGGCGGCCAAACCTCTCGCTCGAATACTCCGAGTCGTTCCTAAACCAGCGTCTCGGGATTCTCTTCAGCGCGGGCAGCGCGAATTCCTACACCGAGCAGTATGACATCGACGTCGGCCATAATCGAAACCCCACCGCCGCCGATCCCCGCCCCCTGGTGGTGCGGCAGATCAACTTCAAGGACGGCCCGAAGTTCATGACCAAACAATCATGGCTGCTGACGACTGACTTCAAGGCCACGCCGAACCTCGTGCTGTCGCTCAACGCCATCTACACTTACGCCGGCGGCGAGTTTCACAATCGCACCTTCACCTTTGTCGCGGCCAACGACAACGCCAACGTCAACAACGGCCGTTCCAGCGTCCTCGGCGACGGCCTCCTCAACCTGCGCACCAACCGCACGACCACCAACACGGTGCCGACGCTCAACAACGGTGCCAGCAGCTCGACCGAGATCACCTACGCGCGGACGTTTTCGCCCAAATTCGAATACAAACGCGGCGCCTGGGTCATCGACGGCGCCGCCGCCAATTCGCGCGCGCACAACAAATTTGACGCGCTCCAACGCGGCTTCCTCCCGGGTGAGGGCGGCGGTGTCGCCGCTGACTGGACCGCCACGCGGCCCCATCCCGGCTCGTGGGAATGGACCATCCGTCAGTCCTCCGGCCCCGACTGGTTCGACCGCGGAAATTTTACCGACACCAACGTGAGCACCGGCGGCACGCGGGTGAACGGCGACGCGCGCAACTGGATTACCGACATTTGGAGCGGCCAGCTCAATGCCCGCGTGGCGCTGCCGTTCGTCCGGCTGCCGGTCACGCTGAAGTTTGGTGGCAAGTGGAACGAAGAGAGCCGCGACAACAACAACCAGTCCCCGTGGAACATCTGGTCCTACGTCGGGCCGGGCGGCAACACCGTCACGGTCAATCCGACCACCGGCGTCTACCAGAACGCCACCTTTGGCAACTGGGCCAACGTCGGACCGCAGTTCATCTCGCCGCATCCCTTCGACATGGGCACGACCAACGGCCTCACCCTCTACAACCTCAACGGCGTGCAAGGCATGCCCCAGCGCGTGAATCGCAACGTCGTCTCCGATTTATATCACACGCGACCTGAGCTGTTCGTGCACACCGGCACGCCGGAGAATTTCTACACCGCCTTCGTCGCCAATCGGCGCGACTTCCGCCAGACCGTCACCGCCGGCTACACCCAGGCGGATGTGCGGCTGACGTCGCGGCTCCAGCTTCGCCTGGGCGTGCGCGGGGAGCAGACCGAAAACGCGCTCACGGAATTCGACCCGCGGACGCGCGCCCAGATGCTGGCGGCCGGTTACGCGGTCAACGCCGCGGCTACGAACAGCGGCCGGGCGCTGACCGTGCCGGGGATGATTTACCAGTTCATGAGCCAGCCCCGCGTCACGCGCGATTCGAAATACGTCAGCTTCTTTCCCTCGGCACTGATTAAATACCAGCTTCTGCCGAACCTCGAGTTCCAGGCCGGCTTCAACAAGGCGATCTCGCGTCCGCCGATCGACAGCCTCACCGGGATTTGGGTCGTCGATGAGGTTAACTCGCGCGTGACCGCACCGAATCCGGAGCTGGAGCCCGAACACTCCAAGAATTCCCAAGCACGGCTGGCCTACTATTTCGGCGGTCGGTCCCCCGGCCAGCTGTCGCTGCAAATGTCGCAAAACGAAATCCGCAATCTGCGGGAAACGTTCGACTACACCGCCTCGGAATTCGGCAACGACGATCCGGATTTCGTCGCCTACACCTTTCGCACGACCCGGAATAGCGCTGAGCAACGGCGCTTCCGCAACCTGGAGATCGCCTACACTCAGACGCTCGGCTTCCTCCCTTCCGAGAAACTGCGGGGCATCAACGTCAACTTCGCGTACACGCGCGGCTATGCCAGTCAGCGCCGCAACAACCTCGCGCCGCACCGGCTCACCTCGCGCCTCGGCTACACCTACCGCAAGTTCAGCGGCACGCTCGGCATGGTCTACCGCGACAACGCCCCGGATGGCGCCTACGGCCTTTACTACGGCGCCATCACGCAGTTCGACACCTCGGTGAACTGGCGGCTGACGAACCGCTACTCGTTCTACGTGCAGGGCCGCAATATCACGAATGTCCCGGTGCTGCGCTATGCGTCGCCGACCGCGTCGACCGAGGGCAAGGACGCCGTGCTGCGCCGCCTGCAGGAATACGGCGCCAACTGGGTCTTTGGGGTAAAGGGGATGTTCTAGCGCGGATGGTTCCCAACGCGGTCCGAGGGTCGCGACCAAACCGGGCTGCGGATCCTATCGTTCTCGTTCTCGTTCTCGTAATCGTTCCTCGTTCTCGCTGGATTGAGAGAACGATTACGAGAACGAGGAACGAGAACGATTCGCGGATCACGTGAATCGTCGCGAAGGGGCCCAAAATGGATCGATGGCAGCCCGACGCGGCTCGAAGGCTCCAGCCAGCCTCTGGCGAGCAGGCTGAAGGGACTATCCGTGGAACCTGCGTTGGGGCCGCGCGACAGGGCGCCTCTCCGAGGCGTCCGCTTTTCATGAGGCAATCCCGATCGATTTCGCGGACGGCTCGGAGATCCGTCCCTACCCCTGTAACTCACGGAAAATCGTCGCCGCTGGCGGCGTCCAGATCGAGATTGGCGCTGTAATTCGCTCAAAAGAATTCAGCTTAACCGCCTCGTGGCCTCCTTCCGCAGCCTCATTTCCCGCCCGCTCGTGTCGACTGTCGTACTGGTCGCGGCGGTCGTGGCCGCCTACGCCTTTTCGCTGCGCGGCGAGTTTCTCTGGGACGACGATCTGCACATCACCGCCAACCCGACCATCATCGGGCCGCTCGGGCTGAAGGAAATCTGGACCACGGCGCGCGCGAATTATTTCCCGCTCGTGCTGACAAATTTTTGGGTGCAACACGCCCTCTGGGGCCTCGAGCCGTTCGGCTACCGGGTGGTGACGTTGCTCTGGCACGCGGCGGCGGCCGTGCTGCTCTGGCGGGTGCTGTGGCAACTGCGCGTGCCCGGCGCCTGGCTCGGGGCGGCGCTCTGGGCCCTGCACCCGGTGCAGGTGGAATCCGTCGCGTGGATCTGCGAATTGAAAAACACGCAGTCGGCGGTGTTTTTCCTGGTGGCGATCTGGTGTTACTTGCGCTCGTTGCAACTTCGAAAAACCCACGTTGACCCGGCTTCGGAGGGCGCTGCTTCGTCAGCGCCGCGCCGGGATAACGGCGGCGACCGAGCCCATACGACAAGCCGTTTCGACAAGCTCAAGGCCACGAGCCTGCCGAGGGGCTCAGGGTCCCGGACGCCGCCCTCCGCATCCACCGGATTCCGGTGGACCGCTCGACGCTGGTACACCCTCGCCCTGCTCTGCGCCCTCCTGGCGATTCTGAGCAAACCCTCGACGGTCATGCTGCCGGTTGCGCTCGCGCTCTGCGTCTGGTGGCTCCACCGGCGTGTCCAGTGGCGCGACGTGCTCGCCCTCACGCCGTTCCTCGCGCTCTCGGCGATCGCGGCCGGCTGGACGATTTGGGAGCAGAAGCATCACTCCGGCGCACTCGGCGCCGAGTGGAACCAGTCGCCGCCCGAACGCCTCGTGATCGCGGGCCGCGTGATCTGGTTTTACCTCGGCAAACTGCTCTGGCCTGAACCACTCATCTTCATTTATCCGCGCTGGCCGATCGCCGCGGACGGTGTGCAGGCGTTCGCTCCGCTGGCCGCCGTTGCCGCCGGGCTCAGCGCGCTCTGGCAACTGCGAACCCGGTGGCCGGCGCTGGCGGGCGCGTTTTTCGCAGCGGCGTTTTTCGTCGCACTGTTGTTTCCCGTGCTCGGTTTTTTCAATGTCTACTTCTTCCGGTATTCCTTCGTGGGCGATCATTTTCAGTACCTCGCGAGCATGGGGCCGCTCGCGCTGGCGGGGGCGGGGTTGGCGCGACTAAACCTCTGGCGAGGAACTTCCGTTGTGGGTGGGGTGCCCTCACCCCGCGGACTGGCGCCGCCGCAGCCGGAAACTCGCGGGGTGGGGGCACCACGCCTCCAGCAGCCCGACAGTGTACGTCTGTCGTCATGGCTGGGTTGGGTTCTCGTCACCGTCCTCGCCGTGCTGACGGCGCGCGAATCCCGCGAGTACCGGAACAGCGAGACCTTGTGGCGCGCCACGATCGCGCGCAACCCGTCGGCGATCATGGCGTGGCTCAATCTCGGCGGCACCCTGGTGCAGCAGGGCCGGACCGAGGAGGCCATCGCGACGTTTACGCACGTGACGCGGGTCAAACCCGACGACGTCGATGCCCATAATGATCTCGGTGGCGCGCTGCTGCTGGTCGGGCGGCCGGCCGAGGCGCTCCTCGCCCTGGAGCGGGCGGTGGCGCTGGCTCCACGCCGCGCCGAGATGCACAACAATCTCGGCAACGCGCAACGCAGCCTCGGGCGAACCGCCGACGCCATGGCGAGCTATCGGCGCTCGCTCGAACTCGATCCGCACTACGCCGAGGCGCACAACAACCTCGGCGCCGAACTGGCCGAGGCCGGGCGGAACGAGGAAGCGCTCGGGCCGTTCACGACCGCGCTCCGTTTCGCGCCCCAGAGTGCTTCCGCTCTGAACAATCTCGGCAACGCCCTGCGCAATCTGGGCCGGCTGGAAGAGGCGCTCGCGCGGCACCGCGAGGCGCTGGCGCTCCAGCCCGATTTCGCCGACGCGCTGGCGAGCCTCGGCTACGATCTCGTGTTGAGCGGGCGGGCCGCGGAGGGACTGCCGCAGTTGCAGCGCGCTCTGCGGCTGAATCCGAATCACGCTGGCATTCGCGGCCAGATGGGACGCGCGCTGGCGGCGAGTGGCCGACCCGCCGAGGCGTTCCCGCATTTCGCGCGCGCCGTGGAGCTGGCGCCCAAGTCGGCCGAGGCGCGCAATAATCTGGGCACGGCGCTCGCGCAAAACGGCCAGGGGGCGGAGGCCATCGCGCAATTTGAGCAGGCGGTGCAATTCGCGCCGCACTTCGCCGGGGCGCGCGTCAACCTCGGCAGCGCGCTGCTCGCGGCGTCCCGCTGGTCCGCGGCCGCGACGGAGTTTGAACAGGCGGCGGAGCTGCGCCCCACCGACGCCGAAGTGCACGCCCGGCTGGCCGTCGCGCGGGTGAACTCCGGCCGGCTGGAAGCGGCGGTGGCGCCGTTTGAGACCGCGCTGCGGCTGCGTCCGGATTCCGCCGAGGTGCACGATCATTTCGCGCAGGTGCTGCGCACGCTCGGCCGCAACCGCGAGGCGCTGGAGCATTTTGAGCGCGCCGCGCAGCTGCGGCGATCACGGCGGTAGCCAATAACCTTTGTGGACTACCTCATCGTCAGCCCCGGCGACGACTTACAAAGGCCGCTCTTCCAATCGTGGAATGCAGCTGGGAGGCCCTGCTTGTAGCGCGACCAATAACTTTCGTGACGTGTAGCTGCGAGCGCCAGCGAGTGGACCACCGGCGCGCTCCACTCGCTGGCGCTCGCCGCTACTTGTCACGCTACTTTGCGGTCGGCACACTAGGCCGACGGTCAACCTTGCCTGTTACGCCGGGATGATTAAGGTTGATTCAACCTTTATGCCATGCCGAACCAACTCTCAAAGTCCAAGCGTCGCCAGAGTCTCGCCGAACACGAGGCGGTATTGGTCGCGCTCGCAGAGATCGCGCGCCGCGAAGATACGACCGTGATGGCACTGTTGCGTCAGGCGACCCGCGAATTGGTGAGAAACCGGGCGACCGAGCCGATCCAAGCCGAGCGACTGCGCCAGTTGGTTTGGCAGAAGGCCCCGCGGATGCCCGCTCTTTTCAAAACAGCCGCGCAGGTGGCGCGCTTCAAACGGGCGCAGCGCGAATTCGACCAAGTGCTTCTCGACTTGGCGCTGGCTAGTCCGCAGGCGATTCAGCAGCGCAATTCCATCGCTTCACCGCGACGGGCTGTGCGGATGGTCAACTTCGATCTCGCCCATGCCACCGCTGCCGTCTGACGCCGAGCCACGTCCGACCGAGGACTTCGCTCCCTTCCCTAAAAACTAAGTATCTTATTATCAGATATTTAGCTGGCGTCCCCACGGGGATTCGAACCGAAAAAACGCCAAGAAGCTAAGTCGTTAGCAAATCGTGGACTTAGTTGGGGGTTAATGTCTTAGAACGGGAAACTTGATGAACTAAACTGTGAAAGAGTGAAAGCAAAAACATGATTTTTGGCAACTTTTCGGCAACCTCCTTCAGCGTGCGACCGAACACGGGGTACACTTCCCCGTGGGCCTTGGAATTCGATTGGCAACCTCTGGCAACCTTCTTCCGCACTGATCCAACCTCCGGGGCGAAATTCCCCGTGAGGGCTCGCAAATCGTCTGGCAACCTTTGGCAACCTCACAACTTCGGGCCTTCATATTTGGCGGAGGCTGCCATCTCAGCCGCGACAAAGCGTGTGAATTCACTGATGTCGCGACGCACGGATGCGTTTTCCAAAGCCGCCATGTAGGCTTGGCGCTGTTCCACGCGGATGACGGTCCAGGGATAGCCACCGGCGGCGAGCATGGCGTTCAGAATGAATCGTCCGATGCGCCCGTTTCCGTCCGAGTATGGGTGGATGTAGACAAAGAGGAAATGGCCAAGCACCGCCTGCACTCCGGCCGAGGGTTCTGCGGCCAGCAGTTCAAAGAGCGTGTCGAGAAGTTCGGGTAGAGCCTCATGGGGCGGCGGCACGTGTTCGGACCCGCGAATGAAGACGGGACGGTTGCGGTAGCCGGCGAGAGCATGCGCCGGTAGAAGGCCGACTTGCACGGACGGGCTGAAGAGCGCGCGGTACCACGCCGGCAGGTCGCGGCTGACGACCGCCGGGGCCGGCCGGCCATCGAGGATCTCCCGCAAGCTCAACATCACGGCCTTGAACGCTTCATGATACCCTTTCGCGGCCATGGCGTTCACCTGTTGCTGATCAGGGCCGTCCGTCACCGGATTCCACTCTCCGGCGGCGATTCGGACGATCAGTTCCGGCGTCACCTGATAGCCTTCGATGGAAAGCGAATGGTAGGCGTCGTGGGTGTAGATTTCAGCGACGCGACTGAGATAGGCGTCGGTCGCAAGTCTGCCCGGTGCCGCCGGAAATAGCTCGTGCACGACCGGGCGCAGATGCTGCCAGAGTGCTTTCAAACGGCCGACATAGGGCGAGGTGAAAAACATACCGGCGGGCAGTTGCGGCGGGGCAACGAAAGGATCGGTGACGTTGAACTCAAGGCCCGCGGCGGTAAGATCGGCCACGAGGCGTTCCGCCTGCTCGTTCAGACCACAGTGCCGGAAAGCGCCGGCCAACCGGCCGGCGGCCGCGAGTGAGCCGGCGTCACTGAGCAGCAGCCGGCTCAGATCGTCCGGGCGGACAAGGCGCAGCGCGATTTCGGCGGCGGTGACGGAGTGCCGAAAGAAGGCGGGGCCAACGCGCACCAGGGAGTGAGCGAGCGGCATGACCTGCACGCCCTGACGCAATTCGGTTGTCGTCGGCAGTCTTCTCTTGTCGGCGTAGATCAGCAGCGAAGTGCGGTTCGGCAGCTGCAGCGTGGACGTGCCGCCCTTCGCCGCGATGACGATCAACTGAGCGGGGGTCTGAGTGTTGCCCGTCAACAAATCAAGGGAATGCTCGGCCGACAGAGAATAGGCGGTGCCAAAGCGGTGGCGAAGGTAGGCGCTGGCGAATCCCCAAAAATGCGCGTGCCAGAAACTCGTGTCGCCCGGCTGGGCTTGGGGCGTCGTCAGTGCGTACCAGCCCTTAATAATTTCGACGAGGAAGCCGCGCTTGGTCAGCAGCACGCGATCCCGGGATGCAATCTCGGGGCCGCGGACGACTTCGCCACTGGCGCGATCTCGAACCCGCTGCAGAGCGGCGACAAGGGCTTGTTGAGGCGTGGACATGAACTTTATTTTGGCTTAGAAATAACTATGTTTTACGCAATATTATTACTATGTAATACGCGATACGACTTCTTTGTACTGTTAGCGACTGTGGAATCTAGTTATTAACTTACAACATTTTAGTACCCTGCTAAATTGAGTAAATTGTGGGCGATTACGACTGAAAAATGGACCAGGTAGTCGGCGCACCGCGACTCACTGGCGCGCTCTCAGCGCCCTGTACCACGTTCCCTCTCAGAGTCATCGATCTGAAAACAGTAACCTCCGCCTCACGCGAATCCTGGTGGCAATCATCGTGCTCCAACCGCCACCCAAATGAGCGATTCAGAAGCCAGCCTTTACAAACCCTAGAATATTATCAATAACTACCGAGGTTTAGTAATGACGCCGACCCTGCAAAAACGCCTGCATGCCGCCTTTCATTCGGTGACCGTCCGTCGCCCGCGCGATCTGGCCGGCCACGGTATCAACCGCGTCCAACTCGGCAAAGCCGTCGCCGAGGGTATTATCCAGCGTGCCGGGCGTGGACTGTACATGCTGCCGGGTGCCGAGGTCACCGCGCAACATACGTTCGCGCTGGTCGGCCAACGAAACCCGAACGGCATCCTTTGCCTCCTGAGTGCACTCAACTTTCACGGACTGACGACGCAGAATCCACACGAAGTCTGGATTGCCCTCGACCACAAGGCGTGGCCACCGCGATTGGACGCCGTGCGCCTGCGCCTCGTCCGCTTTTCCGGAGCGGCGTTGCACGAAGGCGTCGAGGAGCATCGCATTGAAGGCGTTCCGCTCAAGGTCTACAATCCCGCCAAAACCGTCGCTGACTGCTTCAAGTTCCGCCATAAAGTCGGCCTCGACGTGGCGCTCGAAGCCCTGCGCGAAACCTGGCGTGCCCGCCGCGCAACGATGGACGAGTTTCACCACTACGCCCGCGTGTGCCGCGTCTCCAACGTCATGCGGCCCTATCTCGAAAGCCTCGCGTGAGTGCCACCCCGAAACGGAATTTGCCCGCCTCCGTGCGACAGCGGCTGCTGACGCTCAGCCAGCAGCGCCAGCAGCCGTTCGATCTCATCCTCGTCCGCTACGCGGTCGAGCGCCTGCTCTACCGGCTCAGCTGCTCGGCCCATGCGAATCGCGTCGTTCTCAAGGGCGCGATGCTGTTCGCCGTCTGGTCGGACACGCTGCACCGGCCCACCCGTGACGTAGATTTGCTCGGTGTCGGCCCGAGCGAACGTGCCGCTCTAAAAACCGCCTTCGTCGATCTCTGCGGCTTGGATGTGGAACCCGACGGCCTGCGCTTCCTTCCCGCCAGCGTCGCAGCCGAATCGATCCGCGACGAAGAAGCCTATCCCGGCACGCGCATCACGCTCGAAGCCCGCCTGGATAACGCACGCATTCCGGTTCAGGTAGATATCGGTTTTGGGGACGCAGTGACCCCCGCGGCAGAGGAAATCGAGTTTCCGACCCTGCTCGAATTTCCCGCCCCGCACCTGCGCGCATATCCTCATTACACCGTCGTTGCGGAGAAGCTGGAGGCGATCGTGCGGCTGGGGGCGGCCAATAGCCGCATGAAGGATTTTTTCGACCTGTGGTATTTGAGCCGGAGCTTTCCGTTCGACGGCAGCCAGCTCGTGGCCGCGATTGAACGCACGTTTGCTCGACGGCAGATGTCACTGCCGGCGGAAACGCCAACCGGCCTGACCGTCGAGTTCGCCGCGCTCAAAGCCAGCCAATGGTCGGCCTTCATCCGGCGCAATGCCCTCACCCCGACAGAAATCGCGCCCGTGCTGGAAGCCATTCGTACCTTCGCCCTTCCACCCTTGCGCGCTGCGGCGGCCGGAACCCCCTTCGTCGGAAAATGGACACCCGCAGAAGGTTGGCTTCGGCCGTAACGAGCAGCCGTGGGAGCACTGTGGTGCTGGCATGGCACTGATTGCACGTGCCTGCATCGGCGCAGGAAAACAGTCTTCGTTCAGCCGGCGGTTGAACGGGACAGGTCATTATGGCCTTTCCGTGGCGGTACGGGGCCGCGGAGGCCGCCGCCGATCACATTGCGTTTCGGCCGCCGGCCAAGCCGATGGTCAGGCTCTGGCGCTTGACCTGAGCCAGGCCGTGGCGGGGCGCGCCTCGAGATAGGTGAGCGGATCAAGCATAATGCCGGTCTCGTCGAGCCCGGCGCGGATTCCCTCGATAGAATCCGGGGTATTCCATATGCTAAGACGAACAAGCCGCCGATATGGGTTATGCCGTCGCGCGCATTGGCGGTTTTAGGTTCCCGAGAGCATAAAGCGCTCGACTTGCCACGCGCGGCGGGGAATGCACTGTGGCGAAAGGGTCTGCGTCCGCAGACATGAACTCTCCGAAATCAGACACTGCGCGATGGTTCTCCGAGGAAGTGCAGCCGCACGAATCCTCTCTCCGGTCGTATCTGCACCGGGTGTTCCCCTCGCTGCCGGACATCGACGACCTCGTGCAGGAGTCGTACGCCCGGCTCATCCGGGCGCGCGAGGCGGGGCGGGTGAGCTACGCCAAGGCCTTTCTCTTCACAACGGCACGCAATGCGGCCCTCGACTTATTCCGGCGCCGGCAGATCGTGCGGATCGACGGCGTAGCCGATCTCGCGGCGCTGTCCGTCATAGAAGATAGGCCGGATGCCGCCGAAGCGGTCAGCCGCCAGCAGGAACTCGCTCTTCTCGCCGAGGCGGTGAAGACCCTGCCGGAGCGCTGCCGCCAGGTGGTCACACTCCGGCTGCTTTACGCCATGTCGCACAAGGAAATCGCCGCCGAACTCGGCATCTCGGACCAGACCGTGAAGGCCCAGCTCGCCAAGGGCATGCGCCGCTGCGCCGACTACCTTGCCGCCCGGGGCTTGCCGTGAATTCAGGCCGTTTACCACGAAACCCACCAAACACACCAAAGGCCCAAACCTCCAATCTTGTTGGCCCACGGAAGACACGGAAAATACAGAAGCCAGACCGATGACATTCTCTGCCTCCTCCCTCCTAAGGGCCATTTTGTGTATTTGGTGTAGTTCGTGGTGATCCGCTCTGCTGCAAAATGAAATCGCATGATCATTCCCGTCCGTCCGAGGCTGAGGCCATCCAGGCCACGGCGGCGGCCTGGCTCGCTCAGCGCGACGACGGGCTCACGCCGGAGCAGGAGGCGGAGTTTGCGCGCTGGCGCTCCGCCGACGTGCGGCACGAGGCCGCCGTGGCGCGGCTCGACGCGACGTGGAGCGCCCTCCAGCAATTGCGCGAGTTCCGGCCCGAGGCGGCCCGCCATCCGGACAAGGATCTGCTGCGCACGGCTCCGACCAGCCGACGCGTGGTGCCATTTCCGGCAGCGGTGGCAGCCGCGGCCTTGGCGGCTTCCTTCGTGCTGGCGTGCGCGTGGTGGTTCACCCGCCCCGAGCTTCGGATGGCACCGCCAGGCCTCACTCATTCGACCACGGTTGACGGCTATGAGCGCGTGGCGCTCGCCGATGGCTCGATGGTGGAGCTGAACTCGGCGAGCGAAATTCAGGTGGCCTTCGGTGCGGCCGAACGGCGCGTGCGCCTGGTGCGCGGGGAAGCGCATTTCACCGTGGCGAAGAATCCGGCGCGGCCGTTTTGGGTTCAGGCGGGTGGGGTGGCGGTGCGCGCGGTCGGCACGGCCTTCAATGTGAAGCTCGGCGGCGAAAACATCGAGGTGCTGGTGACGGAAGGAAAGGTGCGGGTCGCCGAAGTGGATGATCGAGATAAGAGGTCAGAGGTCAGAAGTCGGAAGTCAGGCGGAAGCCTGGAAGAATCCGGTCCGGAAGCCGCCCGGCAGCGCGCCGAACTTGGGGCGAACGAACGCATCGTGATTCCCACCGTCGGTACGACGGCGGTGCCGGTTGCGCCGCCTGTCGTGGAGAAGGTGACGCCGGAGGCGCTGCGCTCCGCACTGGCCTGGCAGGGAGCGCGGCTCATCTTTGTCGATACGCCGCTGGCCGAGGCGGTCGCCCAGTTCAATCGCCGCAATCCGGTGCAACTCGAACTGGCCGAGGCCGAACTTGCGACTCTGCCGATCGGCGGCAGCTTCCGCGCCGAGAACGTCGACGCCTTCGTGCGCCTGCTCGCCTCCGGCGGCGACATCAGCG
>SXSC01000341.1 GCA_005792355.1 Opitutaceae bacterium | reverse complement strand
TTGAATTTGCGGCATTCGTCTCCCTTGCCACGGCTGGTTCCCGCCTTCAATCCCGGACCGGCCCAACTCAGGTTCAGGTCTCTTTTTCGTTCCTCTCTCCACCTCTTCGCTTCAGGTGCAGGTCAGGATGTCTGAGCCTTTCGCGTTCGAACGCGCGTCCGGCGTGGGGCGGGCGGTGATGTTGTGCGACTCGTTTTTCCGGGTGGGTGGGTTGGCGGCGGACGTGAACGCCCAAACGCCGCTCCTCCTGAATTTCCAGCGCTTCGTCAGCCTGTGGAATTGGAACGCCACCACCAACCTGGCCAACCACGAGATGCTGGCGGACCTGGCGGAAAAGGAACGGCCGACGGTGGTGATTGAACAATGGACGGAGCGCTATCTGCGGACGCCGCCGCCGGACCATCCGGAGTTTCAGCGGGCCCGGGCGGCGGCGGGGGGAAACTGACCCCCGGCGCCGGGGCGGGGGCGCGGATCAGAATTTCTTTTGCAGCGCGGCCTGGAAGCGCCGGCCGCGGGGATCGACGGTCCCGAGAATGGGGGCCTTGCTCACGGGATCGAGAGCGGGCTCCTTGTTCCGGAGGTTGTAAACATTCACATTCAGCCGGAGGTCGGCGAACAGGTGCCGCGCCCAGCTCCGCGGCTGCCACCGCGCGCGGCCGAAATCATAACTCGCCTGCGCGTCCCAGAGCGTGATCGGCTTGTTGATCGTGCCGTTGTTGAAATACGTGCCACCGGGAAAATAACGGCCGATGTAACGCGACGTGTAGGTGGCGGTGCCGCCGGCGCCCCAGGGACCCTTGGTCCAGCCCAGCACGCCGGTGCCGCGCCAATAGCCACCCGGCAGATTGTTGACGATCCCCTGGTTCGGCGCGCTTTGGGTCTTCGAGGTCTTGGGCTTGTTGGCCGTGAGGCGCACATTGATTTCGCCGAGCCCGTCGAGGCGGCGCGAATAACGCGCCTGATAGTCGAGCCCGGTGGTCCGGATGGCCGCGAGATTGAGCGGCGTCACGTCGATCTTGGTGACGAGCCCCGGCCAGCCCCGGGCGACATCCTCGGGCGACGGCGCGGCGCGGGTGAGCCGCTCCTGGAAATTGGGCACGACGAGCGCGAGGGAACCGCCGACGCGATCCGTCTGTTCGATCTCATAGTAGTCGAGGCCGAACGACAGACCCTTGATCAAGGGCACCTCGACGACAACGCCGAGATTGAGGTTGTCGGAACGTTCCGGCTTCAGGTTGCGGTTGCCACCGGAAATCTGCTGCACCGGGCCGGTGACGAGTTCGCCCCCGCGCCTGGCATCGACCACCCCCGCGATGGCCCCGATGCTCACGGTCGATTCGCGCGCCGGTGAATAAACGGAGGACAGGTTGGGCGCCTTGTAGCCCTGGCCGACGCTGGCGCGCAGGGCGACTGACTTGATCGGATGCCAGATCCCGGCGGTGCGCGGCACCGTGCTGGCGCCGAAGTCGGAGTAGTCGTCGCGGCGGGCGGAGAAGTTGACGCTGGCCTTGTGCACGAGCGGCCAGTTCTTCTTTTCGGAAGCGAGCGGCACCTGCACCTCGAGGAAAACACTGTTGGAGCTGCGTTCAACCGCGGAGGCGAGGCGGCCGAAGATGTCGGTCGGAGAAATCCGGAAGCTGGCGTACTCTTCGCGCCGCTCGACGCCAACCGCCGCCTGGAGGTCGCCGGCCGGCAGCGACCAGACGGGGCCGTCGGCCTTGGCATCGTAATTCCAATTGGTCGGGCGCTCGGCGTAATTGCCGTCGAACAGCATCGTCTGCATCACGGCGGCGGAATTGGGCGAATGGCGCAGGCCGTCGTTGAGCAGGATCGGGCGGAGGGCCGGGTTGTTGACCGCCTGGGTGATCGCGGTGGTGTTGAGCGTGCCGCCGGAGCCGAGGCCGGTGACGCGGTACTCGGAGCGCTGCTGCTGCACGCCGGACTCCCAGCGCCAGCCGCGGGCCAGTTTGCCGCGCAGGCCGGCGAGACCGCTCATCGTGGTGGTCTCGAGCTCGGTCTGGAGGTACGGCACCATCTCCCAGAAGACGCGCTGCAGGGTGAGGGAAACGCCGAAGGGATTGCCCGGATAGCCGGCCGGGATGTTCGTCACGCTGATGGTGCGGTAGTCGCCCGGGCGGAAGGACTGGTCGCGCTTCCACGAGGCCTCGGCGAAGAGGGTGAGCTTCGGGTTGATCTCATAGTCGCCCTGCACGCGCATATTGCGCGACTGGCGGTCACCATAAACCTGATACTTGGGCTGGTCGAAACGGTCGGTGCCGTTCCACGGCCCGGCGGCGACGTAGTCGGCGGCGGTGACGGTGCGCCCGTCGGAGTTCGCGGGGATGACGAAGTTGTTGGAGGTGGTGCCGGGAAACGGCTGGCCGGTGGAGGTGCGGATGAGGCCGGTGCCCGACGGAATATTCGCGCGGCCGTCGGTGCCGCCGAGCCAGCGCCGGTCGTTGGTCGACATGTACCAGCGATCCTGCGGGGAGAGCGCGCCGGTCCGGGACCAGCCGACGCTGCTGTTGAGGGTGAGGCGGCCGACGCGGAAGCCACTCGCGAGCTGCACCTCGCGATTGGCGGTGTCGCTGTCAAAAGTGTTGGCGCAGGCGATTTTCAACTGCGAGCCGCGGTAGTCTTTTTTCAGGATGATGTTGATCACGCCCGCCATCGCATCGGCCCCGTAGATCGCGCTGGCGCCGTCACTCAGCACCTCGATGCGATCGATGGCCGACATCGGCACGCCGCCGAAATCGTAGGAGTCGAGGCCCATCGCCTGCCCGAGTTTGGGCACGCGCCGGCCGTTGATCAGCAGCAGGGTCGCGGTGTTGCCGAGACCGCGGAGGCCGCCGTTGAAGTTGGAGCGGCCGCCGTCGTTGGCGAGGTTGACGAAGCCCGTCTCGGGGGTGCTCTCCCACGCGATGGTGGGGAGCTGGGGGATGTAGTTGTTGAGATCCGTCATCGTGGTGATGCCGAGCGCGTCAATTTCGGCCCGGGTGTAGACGGTGAGCGGCTGCGCGGTCGCCTCGCCGAGCACGCTGCGGATGCGGGAGCCGGTGACCTCGACGGGATCGAGCTGGATCGTCGCGCCGCCGGCGGAGGCGGGAGGAACGGCCGTGGTCTGGGCGGTGGCCGGAGCGAACAGGAGCGCGCCGAGCGTGGCGGCGGCGAGGGCGGTGCGGTGGTGCATGGTGGTAAGACGGCGGAGAAACGGGGCGGAAACCGGCTGGCTGGCATCGTTCCTCGTTCTCCCGCGGGCTCGCGAAAGAGGAAAGCGAACGACTGAGGGTTGAAATTGCGGGTGGACTCCTGCGCCCGGGTTAAGAGCGCGGGGCGGCGGCGCCGAGGAGTTCCTTGAGTTTGGCCGCGAGGTGCTCGCCCCTGACGTTGTGGCCGACGACCCGGCCCTCGCGATCGAGCAGCAGGGTGTAAGGGATGCCCGACATGCCGTAGGCCACGCCCAGGCGGTGGGCGACGGGGCATTTCCAGCCGGTCAGGCTCGAGACCTGGTGCCAGGGGAGTTGGTCCTCGCGGATCGCCTTTTCCCATTTCTCGCGGTGGTCGTCGATCGAAACGCTGATGACGTCGAAGCCGGCCGCGTGGTACTGCGCGTAGAGTTTGGCGACGTGCTTGTTTTCCGCCCGGCAGGGCGCGCACCAGGAGGCCCAGAAATCGACCAGCACGTATTTGCCTTTCAAGGACGACAGCGAGATCGGCTTGCCGGACGGATCCGGCAGGGTGAAATCGGGCGCCACCACGCCGAAATCCGTCTGGCGCAGAATCTCGCAGCGCTCCTGCAGCCGGTTGGTGTACCAGTTGGTCGCGGTGGCCGGATCCAGCTTCGAGAGGAGTTCGCGGAAATCGGCGTAGGTGAGCTGGCCGGTGCCCGCGGAGAGGAACTCGGCGGCGAGGATGGTGCGGTTGTGTTGGTAGGCGAACGCCCGCCGCAACGGGTAAAAGACCCCGCTGTACTGGTGGTCGAGCTCCTTGGCCAACGCGGCCTTCGCCGCCGGCTCCGTCACCGTTTTTTGCCGCTGCCTTAATTCAGCGATCCGCTGCTCGGTGGCGGCCACCTCCGCGAGGTAGAGATTGTGCGCATCGTTCGAGATCGTGCCCGCGGCGACGATGGCCCCGGCGGAGTTTTTCGTGACGGTGATGGTGCCCGGCTCGAGGTAGAAGTTGGGGCGCGCGAGCCCGGCTCCGGAGAGGAAGACCTTGTTGCCGACGAAGTCACCGGCCTGGCGGAAGGTGAAGCGGCCATCCCTGGCGGTGGTTTCATCCAGCACGGCGCCGTCGAAAACCGCGTGCAGCTTGATCGGGCCGTCCGGCAGGCCGCTGATCGTGCCGGTGACGAGGTAGCCGGTTTGCGCGTGGAGCAAACCGGTCGTCAAAATCAAGAGGGCGAGCGAGGAGGATTTGGTCATGATGAAAAAATTGGAGAGTGGGCAGCCGCGGGCGTGAGCGAGTGTTTGGTCGGCCGCTCGCGCCCGCTCGCGAGCACGAATGCCGACGGTCAGAATTTCTTCGCAAGTGACACCTGGTAGCGGCGGCCGCGGGGGTCGACGGTGCCGGTGGGTGAGCCGGAAACCATCTGCGGCTCCCGGTTCTTGACGTTATAGACGTTGGCGCCGAGCCTGAGGTCGTGGCAGAGAAAGCGCCACTTGCCGGCGGGATTCCACTTGGCGCGGCTAAAATCGTAAGAGGCGTTGGCATCCCAGATCGCAAGGGTGTCGTTCATGACCCGGTTGTTAAAATAAGAGCCGCCCGGGAAATACCGGCCGAGGTAGGCCGAGGTGTGGTTGACGGTGGTGCCGAGCGAAACCGGGCCCTTGGACCAGACGAGCGTGCCGGTGCCGCGCCAGTAGGTGCCGGGGATGTTGGTCGCGATTGGGGCATTGGGGGCGCCGCGCTGCTCGCCGATCTTCGGCTTGCTGGCGATGAACCGCAAGTTGAACGCGCCCACGCGATCAAACTTCCGGAAATAGCGGAGCTGGTAGTCGAAGCCCGTGGCGCGGTAGCTCGCAAGATTGATGGAGCGCACGTCGACGGCGGTGATGATGCCGGGCCAGCCCTTGGCGATGTCGGCCGCGGTGGCGGGCGCGCGCGTGATGCGTTCCTCGAAATTCGCCACGATGATCACCAGGCCGCCGCCAATGCGGTCGGTCTGGCGGATGTCGTAATAGTCGGCGCCGATCGACAGGCCCTTGATGAAGGGCACCTCGAGCAGGGCGCCCAGGTTCTTGGTGACGGACGATTCGGGGCGCAGGTCGCGATTGCCGCCGGCGATCTGGCTGACGGTGTAGCTCGTGCCGCCGGGGGTGACGTTGACGAACACGTTTTCGCCGCCGCGCCTCGGATCGAAGACGTTGGCCCCGGAACCGATGCCGACGTTGCCGACGTTGCGCGGCGCGTAGATGGAGGAGAGGTTCGGGACCTTGTAGCCCTCGCCATAACTCCAGCGCAGCGCGAGCGCCTTGAACGGATGCCAGAGCACGCCGTAACGCGGCGCGGTCTTGGCGCCGAAATCGTTGTAATCGTCGCGGCGCGCGGAGAGGTTCAGGCTGAGTTTGTTGACGAGCGGGAAGTTCTTCTTTTCCGACGCGAGCGGCACCTGCACCTCGGCGAACATGCCGAGCGACTTGCGGCCGGCGGCCGACTTGAGGCGGCCAAAGATGTCGTTGGCCACCACGCTGAACTTCGCGTATTCCTCCTGTTCCTCGAGGCCGACGGCGGCCTTCGCCTCGCCGGCGGGGAGTTTCCAAATCGCGCCGTCGGCCTTGAAATCGTAAGTCCAGAGCGTGGGCCGCTCGGAGTAGTTTCCGTCGATGAGGAACGAGCGCATCATCTCCGGCGAGTTGGGCGAGTTGGACAGGCCGTCGTTGAGCAGAATGGGCTGTCGGCCGGCGACGACCGCGGCATTCAGCGGCGTCGTGCCTTGGAACACTCCACCCGAGCCCGCCCCGGTCACGCTGTAGGTCGACTTCTGCTGCTGGATGCCCAGTTCGTAGCGCCAGTCTTTCGGCAGCCGGCCGCGCGCGCCGATTTGCCAGGTGTTGGTGATGGTCGAAAGATTGGTGTTCTCGTAGGGCGTCATCTCCCAGTAAACGCGGCGCACCGAGACGGGAACGCCGAACGGATTGCCCGGATAACCGGCGGGAAGATTCACGGCGATGGTGCGGGGCAGGCCGGGGCGGAAGGAGGTCTGCTCGCTGCGGTTGGCCTCAAAGAACGGCGTGAGCCACGGCCGATACTCGTATTCGGCGCCGAGCCGGAGGCTCTTCAGGCCGCGGTCGCCGTAAACTTGGTATTGCGGCCCGTCGAAGAGGTCGGGGATGGGGCCCGAGTTGGCGTAGTCGGCGACGGTGACATTCACGCCGTTCGAGCCCGCCGGGATGGTGGCTTGCGGGGAGTTGAGCCCGGGGAGATTTTGCGTGGTGACCTGGTTGCGGATGACACCGCGGCCGTCAGGCACGGTGCCGCGGCCGTCGCCGCCGCCGTAGGGCCGGCGGTCGTTGGAGGCGCTGAAGGCGCGGTCGCGCGGGGAAAACGCGTTGGTCTTCGACCAGCTGGCCGACAAGTCGAGCGCGAGTGGGCCCGTGCGATAGGCGGACGAAAACTGCACGGCAGTCGAGCCCGTGTCGGAGTCGAAGGTGTTGCCATAGGTGACGTTCAACTGCGAGCCGCGGTAGTTTTTTTGAGGATGACGTTGATGACGCCGGCCGCGGCGTCGGCACCGTAGATGGCGGAGGCGCCGTCGGTCAGAACGTCGATGCGCTCGATGGCCGACATCGGGATGCCGCTGAGATCGTAGGAATCGGAGCCGGTGGCGGTGCCGAGTTTCGGCGCGCGGCGGCCGTTGATGAGCATCAGCGTGGCGGTGTTGCCGAGATTGCGGAGGCCGCCGTTGAAGTTGGTGCGGCCGCCGTTGTTGGCGAGGTTGACGTAGCCGGTCTCGGGCGTGCTCTCCCACGCGACGGTGGGGAGTTGGGGGATGTAATTATTGAGATCGGTCATTTGCTGCACGCCGAGGATGTCGAGTTCCTCGCGGGTGTAGGTGAAGACCGGTTGCACCGTGGCCTCGCCGAGCACGCTGCGGATGCGCGAGCCGGTGACCTCGACGGGTTCGAGTTGAACGGTGGCGCTGCCGGATGAAGTGGCGGTGGAGACAGCCGTGGACTGCGCGCCGGCGAGGGCGACAAACAAGACGCCGAGGGCGGCGCCGGTGAGGTTGGTGCGCTGGATTGGCATGAGGGGAATGCGGCTTTGCGTTAGACGGGTGGAAGGGGAATCGGGTATTCGTGCGGCTCAAAGTTTCAGTCCGGCCTTGGTGAGGAGCTTGGCGAGGCGATCATCTTCCTCGCCACCGAAACCCACGATGCCATCGACGATTTTGCCGGCGCGATCGAGGACATACATCGTGGGGATGCCGTTGACCTTGTAGGGCACACCCAGTCCTTTGGCGCGCTGCCCGGCGTTGTCGCGCGTCGCCTTCACGCCATTGGGATCAAAGACCTTCGGATAGCTGGTCTTCACCTTGGGCGTGAGCATCCACTGATCGAAGGCCGCGCGGTCATCGGACACACACAGACCGAGCACGACCAGGCCCTGGTCCTTCAGCTGCGTGGAGAGTTTCTCGAGCGTGGGCATCGAGCGGACGCACGGCCCGCACCACGTGGCCCAGAAGTCGAGGACGACAATCTGGCCGCGCAGATCGGAGAGTTTCATCCCGGTGCCGTCGGGGAGGAGGGCGGTGAAGTCGGGCGCCACCGTGCCCGGCGCGAGGCCGACAAATGGACGCGGCACGGGCACGCCAGCCTTCTGCGCGGCGCGTGTGGTCGGCACGAGCGTCAGCCGCGAGCCATCGATCGCGGCGCGCGCCTCGTAAGTCCGGCCGCCGAGCGCGAACGGCCGGCGCGCATCGAGGGTTTCCGTCTTGCTGAACAGGCCGTCGCCATCGAGGTCGGCGAGCAGCCACATCGGGCGTTCGACCTTGCCGGGGCCGGTGAGGCGGTGGTCGTCGTCGAGCGTCTTGTTGAAGAGGGCGTCGTTGTCGTTCTCGATCAGCACGACGCGCACGTCGCGGCCGGCGACCGGCAGCGTGCCGGTGCGGCCGGAGCCCCGGCGGTAGCTGACAAACTGGCCCCGGTTGGGCAGACTGGTGGAAACCAGCATGACGGAGTAATCGGCGGACGCCGTTTCCTTTTCCGGCGTGCCCCACGAGGCGTGGAGCAGCGGGAAGAGCGTGCCGAGGCGGGCGGCGTCGCCGCGGGCCTGGACGCTCGGCCACTTGCCGTCGCCGTCGTCGGTGAGATCGCCGTTCTGGTTCACGTCGACGTAAATCCGGCTGAGATTCCAATCGATGGGGGGATTGGGCCGATCGAACACGACGAGGGTCACGCTCTGCGGGCCGTTGCCGAGCTTGATCTGGCCGTATTCGGGCGTGCCGTTGTAGGCGGGCTCCTTTTTCACGGCGGCGGGGCGGACCCCGGTCATGGGGATGTCGTCATTGAAAAAGATGAGCTGGCCCCAGAGCGAGCCGTCACTGGTGAGGATGGTGGGGTCGAGCTTGAGCGGCACGGAGATTTCCTGGGCGCGCGCGGCCGGGCCGGAGGCGAAGGCGAACACGAGCAGCAGAAGCGCGCGGGAGTTTCGGACGGAGGAAGGGTGCATGGTTGGAAGAGGGACTAGTTTTTCACCCCGGCGGCGGCGAGGGCGTCGTCGAGCTGCTGCTTGGTGGCATCGGAGTTGCCGACGGCGCCGAGGATGATTTTGCCGTCGCGGCCGACGAGAAAAAACGAGGGGATGCCAGAGACCTTGTAGCCGGCCGCGATGCTCGTGGCGTGGTTGCGCCCCGCGGGATCGAAGAGCATCCGGTAGGTGGTGGTGACCTCCGGGAACAGCTGCCACTCGTCGAATTTCGCGCGGCTGTCCCACCCGCAGACGCCGAGCACGACGAGCCCGCGATCCTGGAACTGCTGGTGGAGCGCCTCGACGTGCGGCATCGCGGCCTTGCACGGGCCGCACCTGGTGGCCCAGAAATCGACGAGCACGAGCTGGCCGCGAAAATCGGAGAGCTTCACCGGTTTATTATCCGGGGTGAGCGCCGTGAAATCCGGCGCGAGCTCACCGGCGGCGAGCACGGGCCGTGGCGCGGCCGGCGGGCGGGTGGGCACGACGGCGCGGACTTGCTGGGCCACGCGCTCGGTGGGCGTGAAATCGAGGCGCGCGCCGTCGACCGACGCGGCAATCTCGTAGGTGGCGCCATCGAGGGCCAGGGGCCCGCGCGCATCGAAGCGCTCGCCGCGACCGAAAGAGCCATCGTGATTCAGATCGATCAGGAGGCTGAGCGGGCGCGCGGTGGCCCGGCCGCGGAGGGCGCGGCCCTGATCGTCGAGCGCCTTGTCGAAGAGCGCATCGTTGTCGTTGTCGATCAGCGCGACGCGCACGGGACCGGCGGCAAGCGGCAGCCGGCCGACGCGCGCGCTGGTCCGCGTGAACGTGAGAGCGTAGGCCTGGCGGTCGGCGGGCGGCGCGTTGTAGAAAAACGCGACACCGTAGCTGGCGGAAGAGGTTTCATCCGTCGCGGTGCCCCACGACGCGCGCAGCGTGACGAAGCTGCGCGACGCGCCAGAGCCGTCCTCGCCGGGGAACAGCTCCTGCCACCGGCCGTCGCCGTCATCGGTGAGGTCGCCGTTCTGGTTGGCATCGAGGTAGAGGCGGCGTTGCGCGAACTGGCCGGCGGGCTCCGCGACGACGACGAGGAGGAAGGTGTTGCGCGGGCCGTTGCCGAGGCGAATCGAACCGTAGCGGGGCGTGCCGGAATACGCGGGCTCGCGCGCGAGGCCGGCCGGGCGCCCGGGGGAGAGTTTCACCGGCTGGTTGACCGGCTGGAGCTGGCCCCAGAGTTCGCCGCCATCGGCGAGAATGCCGGGGTCGACGGTGAGCTCCGTGGAAATCGGAGCGCCCACGCGATCGGCGGCAAGGGCCAGACTTGCGGCGAAGAGAGGGAGGAGGAGTTTGGGGTTCACTAAAGAATGACGGTGCTGGTTTGGCGGGCGGCGCCTGGTCGCCGCCGAAAGAACGGCGCTGACGAGGCCGCGCCCTCCGAATGATGCCAGGTCGAAATTACAGCCGATACGTCGCGCTGAAGTTGTAGGTGCGCATTTTGGCACTGTGGAAGCCGCCGTCGTAGCCCCAGACGGTGTTGGCGAACGGCGGGGACCGGTCGAAGACGTTGCCCACGCCGGCCTGGAAGCGAAGCCGGTGTTTGGTCCATTCGAACGAGCCGCCGATGTCCCACGTGGTGAACGAGCTCACCCGCCGGCCGCTGCGGTCGAAGTCGCCCTGGTGGTAGCAGGCGAGGGAGGCGCCGAAGGGGCCGCGGTTCCAGACGGCCATGAAGTTGCCCTTGAGGTCCTGGGGGAAGCCGAAGGTGCCCTTGCGCTCGACGAGGGGGTCGCCGGGGTTGAAGGCGATCTTGTACGAGGCGAGGTAGGTCGCGGTGGCGCGGAAGTTCACGCGCCCGAGCGTCTGGGTGGTGAGCAGGTAGTTGACGCTATAGTCGAAGCCGTCGGTGATGACCAACCCGAAGTTGAGGTAGCGATCGTCAAGATGGGTGACGCGTCCGGGCCAGCCGGCGGCCTGCTCGGCGGCGGTGGCGGCGAGGCGGGTGACGCGGTCGGGAAAGAACCGCTCGAAATCGAGCAGGTTTTGCGGAGGGAGGCTGGTGGTGAGATTGCGCTGCTCCTTGCGGTAGAAATCGACGCCGAGGCTGAGGCCGGTGACGCGTGGGACGTTGAGGACGAGGCCGTAGTTGTAGGTCTTGGAGGTCTCGGGCTCGAGGTTGCGGTCGGCCCCGGAGACGACGAGCATCGGGTAGCGTTCGCCGCCGCGGCGCGGGTCGATGAGCGTGTTGTTGGCGTTGGCCTCGGGCCGCTCGAGCTCGGTGAGGGCGGGGGCGCGGTAGCCGGTGCCGTAGGAGGCGCGCAGCAGGAGGGGCTGGAACGGCTGCCAGCGCAGGGCGTACTTGGGGTCGGTGGTGGCGCCGGCGTTCTGGATGTCCTCGTGGCGGGCGGCGAGCGAGGCGTCGAGCTTGTGGAGCAGCGGCAGGCGGCGCTCCTTGCCCACGAGGGGAACGGAGGCTTCGACGTAGGCGGCGTAGTTGTTGCGCACTTCGCGGCTGCGGGCGGGCAGGATGGTGGTGGGGAGGTTGGTCGTGCGCAGGCGGTCCTGCTGGTTCCATTCGCCGCCGACGGCGAGTTGGAGGTGGCCAGCGGGGAGCCGCCAGACGGGGCCGCGGGCGGTGAGTTCGCCGGTGTAGACGTCGGAATCGGCTTTTTCGACGGTGATGTTGACGACGCTCTCGTAGAGGCCGGGGGGGTTGGTGGGGCCCTTGGCGTAGAAGTCGCCGAGGAGGTTGAGGGCCTTGGTGGGGTCGGTCTGGTTGAGGGCGGCGATGATGGCGGCGTTGTTGGGGAGACCGCCGTTGAGGGCGTGGAGTTGCTGGCTGTAGTACATGAACGAGGCCTCGCCCTGCCACTGGCGCGGCAATTCGACGCGGGCGCCGAGGAGGCCGCGCAGCGCCTTGGTCTGGGTGAGGAGCTGGCGGGGGCCGAGTTCGGCGTGGGCGATCGCCACGCCGAGATCCTGGCCGAAGGGGTTGAACGGATGGGAGGCCGGGATGCGCGGCAGGGTGGCGGAGCCGTTGGGATTGTTGGTCGGCAGCGGATTGGCGCGGGTGTTGGTGGAGTTGCGGGTGTAGGAGACTTCGGAGAAAAGCGTGAGGCGCTTCGTGAGGGCGTATTCACTGTTAAACGACACCCCGCGGCGCTCGGTGGGGGTGATGATGGAATAGAGCGTGGCCTGGTTGTAGTAGGCGCGCTGGCCGGCGGTGGCGGCGAAGTCGGAGATCTTGAGGCTGCGGCCGTCCTGGCCGGAGGGCACGACGGCCTGGGTGGCGGGGGTGCCGTTGGGGTTGGTGAGGCCGCGCAGGGTCTGGCCGGGCAGGGCAAAGATGGTGGCGGGGTAGCCGATGGAGCTGCGGAAGTCATCGCCGCCGCGCGCGGCATGGTCGCCCGATTTGGAGAACCAGCGCTGGCTGGCCCAGAGGGGTTCGCGGCTGAACCAGTCGAGGACGGTGGTGAGTTTCCAGCCGGCCTTGGTGATGCCGTGGGTGAGCGTGGCGCCGCGTTCGAAGCCGCCGCCGTGCCACGTGCCGCCGAAGCGGCTGCGCACCTCGGTCTGGTTGAAATCCTTCTTTAGGATGATGTTCACGACGCCGCCGATCGCGTCGGTGCCGTAGATGGCGGAGGCACCGTCGGTGAGCACCTCGATGCGCTCGATCATGCCCATCGGGATGGTGTTGATGTCGAAGAAGCCCTGGGGGGGCGTGGTGCCGTTGTTGCCGCGGCCGGAGAGCGGGGCGCGGCGGCCGTTGATGAGGACGAGGGTGGAGTTGGAGCCGAGGCCGCGGAGGCTGACGCCCGACTGGCCGGCGTTGCGGGCGAAGAGCAAGGGGTTTTCGTCGTTGACGGCGCCGGCGCGGCCGGAGGAGGCGCCGCCGAAATTCTGCGGCAGCGTGCGCAGGAATTCCTCGGTGGTGGCCAGACCGGTGGCTTCGATGAACGGGCGATCGAAGGTAAGGACTGGCGACGGGCCCTCGAGGTCGATTTGTTTCAAGCGCGAGCCCGTGACTTCGAACGGCTCGAGTTGGACGAGGCTGCTGGCGGGGGCGGTCGGTTTGACGGCGGGCGCCGGTTCGGCGGCGAAGACCCAGGCGCCGGAGAGGAGGGCCGCACAGGCGGTCCGGCAGGAGCGCTGGCAGAACGGTTTGGGAGTCATCATAGGGAGTTCGATTTGAGCTGGTCAGAGTGTCTGTTTGATTTGGATCGAGACGAAGCGCTGGCGCGGATCCTCGTAGCGGCTGTAGAAACCGAAACGATCGGTGCGGTAGGCGGGGGCTTTGTTGAGGAGGTTCTGGCAGCCGAGGGTCCACTGGGTGCCGCCCAGCCATGGCGCCAAACCGCGGCCGCCCTTCTGGCGGGCGGGAAAGCTGTAGCCGAACTGCAGATCATAGGTCTTGGCGGAGGGAATCTTGTCGCCGTCGAAACCGGTGGCGGTCGGGAGCGACGGCGAAGGCGTGGTGCTGTCGGCGGCGTAGTCGTCGATGTAGCGCGCGGTGAGGCCGGCGAGCCACGGGCCACGCTCCCAGAAGAGCGAGGCGTTGCCGCGCCATTTCAGGGGATTGGGTGAGGCGTTCACGCGCTCGACGATGGGGCTGATGGGCAGGATCTGATCGCGGAACGAGTTCGTCCACGTGGCCGTGGTGATGAAGGTGAACTTGCCCAGCGCCGCGGTGTTGCGGGTGTAGCGCACGCGGAGGTCCGCGCCGTCGGTCGCGGTGAAGCCGACGTTGACCGGGCGCCAATCGACCATGGTGACGACGCCGAGCCAGCCGTTGGCGAGGTCGGTGGGCGACGGCGCGGCGCGCGTGAGGCGGCCGGGATAGGAAGCGGAATTGGCGACGACATCGGAGGGACCGGTGATGACACGGATGGCGTCCGTCTTTTCAATTTTCCAATAATCGACGCTGAGGTTCAGGCCGGGGAGGAAGCGCGGCGTGAGGACAATGCCGTAGTTGAACGCCTTCGACGTTTCGGGTCGCAGGTTGGGATTGCCGCCGCTGATTTCGCCGTGGGCGTAGTTGTAGGTGACGTTGCCGCGGAACGGATCGGTGAACGGCGTGACGGCGGCGGGATTCTCGCGCGGGCCCTCGTAGTTGGACTGGTCGGGCGGAAAAAATCCCTCGGAGTAGGAGAAACGCACGGCCACGTCGCGCGTGAGCGCCACGCGGAGGCCGGCGGTCGGGCTGGCCTTGTCGGAGGAATCGTCAGTGCCCTCCCAGCGCGCGGCGAGGTTGAGTTCGGCGGAGTGCAGCGGGAGCGGGCGCCACTTTTCGCCGAGGAGCGGCAGCACGCTCTCGATGAAGGCCGACTCGGTGCGGCGGGAGTTGCGCGTGACCGACGTTACGCCCGGCGTGCCGCCGAGGTTGGCGAGGTAGTCGGGCGCGGTGGTGACGATCTGGTTCGACCGGGCCTGGAACCAGATGAACTCGGCGCCGGGCGAAACGCGGAGCGGGCCGGCGGGCAGGTCGAGCACGTCGCCGATGACGCGGAGATTCGCCTGCGCGAGGTAGTTGTAATAGGAGAACTGGCGGTTGTAGCCGATGAACGGCGCCATCGCGGCGGCCGAGGAGAACTGCGTATGATCGGCGAGCGGATTATAGAGCGCGCGGCGTTGCGCCTGCGTGAGGCCGAGGGTGGCCGTGCTGCTGAGAAACGTGGAGAGATTCTGCGTGGGGTTGCGGCCGTCGGAGTGGCTGCGGCCGTATTCGCCGGAGCCGTCGAGCGACCATTCCCAGCGGTGGCCGAGTTTGCCCTTGAAGCCGAGGACGGTGCGCGCGCCCTGCCGTTCCTGGAAGAGGGAGGGATCGGGCAGGTCGAGGGCGTCGACGTAGACGGTGATCGGCAGGCCGATGAAGCCCGGCGTGACCCCGGTGCGGAACGGATTCAGCGGGTCGGTCGCGGTCAGGCTGATGGCCGGGGTGATTTGCGGGAAACTGTAGTTCGAGCGGAAGTAGCTGGCGCCGAGCTCGGCGTAGAAGGAGAGCTTGTCGGGGATGAATTCGTGCTCGAGCTGGGCGTTGAGCGAAGAGCGATCCTCGGGGCGGTAGAGCACGGAGCGGCCGTAGCGCGTGCCGAGATTCGCGCGGCCGGCGGACGCGGTGAAGCTCGCGGGTGTGAGCGCGCTGGCCTGCGCGGCGTTGAGCCCGGACGGGATGGCGGCGATGCGCGCAGTGGGGTTGCCCGGGATGTTGAGGCCGCCGGCGGTGGCGTTGAGCACGATGGTGCCGGGGTTCGCGGCGAACGCGGGAATGATGTATTGCTCGTAGATCGGCCGGCCGCTGACGAGCAACGCCGACGATGGCGGGTAACGATCGAGCGCGCGCTGGAGGAACTCGCGATCGTCGAGGTAGAGCGGCTCGCGATGCTGGTAGGTGAGCGTGAGCGAGAGGCGCGTGCGACCGCGGTTGAAGGCGCGGCCCTCGAAATACGAGAAGCGGTATTCGGTCGCGCCGCCGTCGGTGCTCGTGCCGACGTAGGTGGTGAGATCGCGGCCGGCGTAGTCCTTGCGGAGAATGACGTTGATCACGCCGCCGATCGCGCCGCCGCCGTAAACGGCCGAGGCCGACGACGGGAGAATCTCGATCCGCTCGATGGCCGAGATCGGGATGCGGCTCAGATCGGGGCCGGCGGTGAGATTGCCGCGCTGGAGCCGGCGGCCGTTCACGAGGATGGAGGTCTGCGTCGACGCGAAGCCGCGGAGCTTCACCTCGGAGTTCTGGAAGGTGGCGCCGCCGGCGACCTGCGGGTTGCCCACCTGCCCCTGCAGGCTGACGCTGCCGTAGTCGCTCGTCTGCGGGACAAAGCGGAGGAGTTCCTCCATGCTGGTGGCACCCATGCGCTCGATGTCGGCGCGGCTGATGATGTCGTAGTTGAAGACGCCGTTTTCATCGGAGTTGAAAATCGTCTGGTTGACGGCGCCGTTGATCCGGGACTCCGACACCTCGAAAGCCGCGAGCTTGGTGGCGGGCGGCGCCTCGGCGGCAAGGAGGGCCGGGGCGGTCAGGGCGAGGACCGCCCGGGCAACGGGACGAATGGCGATAGTCATATGAGGAAAAAGCTGCTGGCGGTGAGCCGTGCGGGCTGGGACAACGGTGGCAGGGTCTCCCGACCCGTGATTGCCGATCCCACGGGTCGGGAGACCCGTGCCACATTCAGAGCTTGAGGAGGCGTTTCACTTCCGACTCGAGGAGCGGGCCGCGGGCGCTGGTCGAGACGACCTTGCCCTCCTGATCGAGGAGATACATCGCGGGGATGGAGTTGATGCCGAAGCGCGTCGAGATGTCGTTCTTCCAATACTTGCCGTCGAAATGCTGCGGCCACGGCATGCTTTCCTTGGTGGTGAAATCGGTGAGCACCTTGGCGGCTTTTGCCATTTTTTCGGCGGTTTGGTCGGCGGTGTCGGCGGGGAGCAGCCGGCCGTTTTCGAGCGCGATGCCGACGATCTCGAAGCCCTTCGCGTGGTAGTCGGCGTAGACTTTCTTGATGTTCGGAAGCTCGGCGATGCACGGGCCGCACCACGTGGCCCAGAAATCCACGAGCACGACCTTGCCGCGGAGTTTCTTCAAATCGACCTCACGGCCGTCGACCGCGGTGAAGGCGATTTCGAGCGGCTTCACCTTGAGTTGGGCCTGCTGCTCGAGCTTCGCCAACTGTTCGCCGGCCGCCTTGCGCAACCCCTCATGGGAACCGGCCTGCAGGTGCCGCCACTCCTTCGAGCTGGTGCCGGGCATGCTCTTTTCCAGCGCGCCAAGATAGTCGGCGGCGCGGGCGGGCATGTTGGACAGCGAGCCGAACTTCGCCACGTGCGCATCGAAGCGGGCATGAAACGGCGCGTAGTCAAACGGCTCGCCCTTGGTCTTGGACGCGGTGGTGACCCGGAAGGCGGCGGCAAACTCGCCCCAGCCCAATGACTCCTGGACTTGGAGCGGCAAGTCGGTGGCCTTCGCCATCGCGGCCTTGAGTTCGGTCACTTTCGCCTTCCACGCGGCGGCGGCGGGTTCGTCGATCACGAGGGCCAGAGCGCCTTTCGCGTCGGGCGCGCCGTATTCCTTGATGAAGCGCGGCGAAGTCGGGGTCAGCGCGTTCACGATCGTCCAGCGACGCGGGTCGGTCGGATATTTTTCGATGAAGGCGAGCGCCACCTTCTGTTGACCAAGCGCCATGGTTTCGAAAAACTCCGTCTGCTCGCGCCGCGACATGCCCTGGGGATTCGGTGGCATCCGTTTCGGCGCGTCCAGATAAGCCTGCCAGTCTTGGTCGGCCGGGGTGGACGCGGCCGGAGCGGCGGCGGGTTGTGGTGCTGGCTGGGCCGGAGCGGTGAGCAGCACGCCAAAGGCGAGCAGCGCGGAGAGGAGGACGGCGGTTTTTTTCATGGAAACAGTAAACAGGATGGGCGACGCGTGGGATTATTCGGCCAGTAGTGAGACGATGGTTTCGCGCATTCGGTCCATTTTTTCGACGCTGAAACCGAGATCAATTCGGCGGATCTTGCCCTGCTTGTCGACGAGCGTGAGCTGCGGGATGCCGGTCACGCCGTAGGCGGAGAAGGTCCTGGCGTCGGTGTAGACCATCGGCCAGGTGACCTGCTGTTTTTCCAGCATCGCGGGCATCCGGGCGAACTCGACGTCGGCCGGCATCTTTTTACCGGGCAGACCCTCCGGGCCGAAATGGCCGTAGAACCGGGTGACGCTGACGATCTCGAAGCCCTTGCGCTGCAGCTCGGCGTAAAGTTGGACGAGCGCGGGCAGCGCGGCGTGGCAGGCGTGGCACCAGTGGGCGGTGAACTCGACCATCAGCACCTTGCCGCGATACGCCTCGAGCCCGGTGAACTTGCCGTGCACACGCTCGACCGCGAGCGCCGGCGCCGGCCGGTCGAACACCTCGTAACGCTGCCGATCGCCGCCGAGTTCCTTCTTGCGATACACATCGTCGTCGAGCGTGGCGAGGGCGCGATCGATCACCGCGATGGCCTGCTGGTTCTGGCCAAGTTCGGAGAGGTAAACGGCGCGGGCGGCGGCCAGCTGGCGGCGCGCCCAGCCATTGCTCTTGCGCACCTCGTCGTTGGCGAACGGGCCGGCGGGAATCACCGACTCAATCTTGTCGATAATCTCGAGGCACGCCTTCGCGCCCCTGGCGTTGAAAACGTAGTGGTGATACGTGCCGCCGAAATAGGAGCCGAGGTTCACGGCGTGGTCGGGCGTGACCTTCATCGCCTGGAGCGTCTGATAAATCGGCGCGCCGTCATTGAGCTTCACGCACGTCATCATAAACTCCATCTCGGCCGGGGTGCGCGCGCTGTCGGCGAGTGGCGTGGCGAGCAGGCGGCGGAGCACCTCGCGGGCGGCGGCGTGTTTTTCCGCGAGCGTGAACAAGCCCGCCCAGTCGCGCGCCCGCGCGAGCTCGATCTTTGCAGGATCGGCCGCGCCGAGGGCGGCGGTGGCCTTGGCGGCGATGTCGGCATCGACGCCCTGGTAGTTGGGCGTGGGCGCGCCCTTGACGTATTTAGTGCGCTCAGCGCGCTCGGCCCGGAGGTCGCGGAGAGCGGTGGACGGATCGACCTCGGCGGCGCGGATGAGCGTGGCGGCGACGACTAACGCGACAAGAGTGCTGAATTGCCGAAAGCGGCGGGATTTCATCGGAGATTATGGGGTGGCCGGGTGAACGCACAAGTGGTGCAGGCTGCCGCTTACCGCTGAATCGGCAGGGAGGCGTTGCCGCCGCCGAACGACTTGGAAAAACTGAGTTGGTAGCGCAGGCCGCGCGGATCGACAATGGCGGAGTCGGGCATGCCGACGGAGTTCATCGGCGGAATGTCGTCCATTACATTGAAGATCGCCAGGGCCACGCGCGTGTCGGCCAGCCAGCGGCGAGACCAACGGCCGGAGTTCGCGCCGGCCCACTTGACCTTGCTGAAATCGACGCTGCCGCGCCAGTCCCAGCGGATTGCCGACGGCGTGAGGCGCTCCGTGATGGAGCGCTTGAGCGGGGCGCGATAAGACACGAGCGCGCCGGTCTCGTAGGCGCCTTTGCGCCAGGTGAGGCCGCCGCTCATCTTCATCGGAAACGCGTCGGGCGTGCTGCTGGTGGCGAGGGGCGCGCCGGGCTTGGTCCGGCTTTCGTTGCGATACGTGCGGCTCGCGTGGAAGCTCAGGTTGAAATTTCCGACGGTCGTGCTGCGGAAATATTTCAGGCCGGCATCCCAGCCGGTGATGCGGTTGACGGAGATGTTCATCGAGCGGCCATCGTAGGTGAGGACCGGTCCGAGCGGGCCCGGCCAGCCCGGGGGATCGGTGGGGAGGTTGGAGCCGCGCACGAACATGTCGGGAAATAGCAGGAGACGATCCGCGAGCGAGATCGCGGCGATGCGGTTCAGGTATTGGTGGTCGTAGAAATCGTAGGAGAACGAAAGCCCCTTGAACAGCTTGCCGGGCACCTCAAGCACGGTGCCCGCGGTGCGGCTCTCGGATTCCTCCGGCACGAGGTTGGGATTGCCACCAGTGGTCAGGAGTTGGTTGCCGATGAACGGCTGGTTGCCCCGGTAGATGTCGAGGAGGCCGGTGCCGCCAATCGTGCCGGTCGTGGTGCGCGGGGGCGCGTAGAGCTGGCTGAGGGTGGGGAGCTTGTAGCCCTCGCCGTAGGAGCCGCGGAAGATCATCCACTTGAACGGCCGGTAAAGCGCGCCGTAGCGCGGCTTGGTGGCACCCTTGAATTCCTGGTATTCGTCGTTGCGGCCCGCCGCCGTGACTTCGAGCCGGTTGACCAGCGGGATTTTCTGCCGGTCGCTCAACAACGGCAGCCGCACCTCGGCGTAAAGGCCCGTCGTCTTCCGCGGCCGCGCGCGCGCGCCGAACAGATCAGTCGCCACCTGGAGCGGGAAGTTCACGTATTCCTCGCGGTATTCGACACCGACCGCGGTGCGCAAATCGCCGGCCCAGAGTTTGAGGGCCGGGCCGTTGGCATTGGCGTCGTAGATCCAGGCGGTGGCGCGCTCGAGGGTCGAGTAGGCGCCGCCGATCGAGTCGAGCACGCCGGGGGCGTTGGGATTGGCGCCGGGCGTGGTGGCATCGTAGAACAGATTCGGGCGCTTCGTGGGATCGGGATTGGCGAGGGCGGCGGCGAAGCGGGTGGCATCGGCCGTGCCGCCGACCGGGTCGCGATACTCCGGCCGGGAAAACGTGCGGGAGATGGAGGTCTCCAGGCGCCAGTCGCGCGGCAGTTTCGCCCGCAGGCCGAGCACGGCGCTGTTGCCGGTGGTCTTCGAACGGCGGACGATGCGCGGCTGATCGATGAGCATGCGGCGCATCGTCACCGGCACGCCGAAGATGTTGCCGGGGGCGCTGGCCGGGACGGAAAAGGTGTTAACCCACAGCGGGCCGCCCGAGATGACGGTCTCGTTCGTGTTGGCGCGGAACTCCGCGAAGCCGGTCAGCCACGGCTGGAACTCGTAGTCGAACAACGAGGAGAAGTTGCGCCGTTTGTAGGGCGAGTTGTAGGAAGCCCACCACGCCATGTCGGAGGGCGGCGGGACCGCGCCGGCAGCCTGGAAGTCGGCGACGGTCCGGTTGGTGCCATTCGCGCCGCGCGGGATGGTGAGCACGGTATTGGCGGGCAGGCCGGCGGAGTTGCCGGCCGGCAGCGTGATGGAGCCGTTCAATGACGGCACCGTGGTGGAAAGTGCATTGAGCCCGCCCCATGGCCGCCGATCGAGCGTGCGGAGAAAATCGCGGTCGGACCACATAAGGCTGCCGGCCTCCTCGACGTTGAGGGTGACCATGCCGGAGAACTTCCCCTTCGCGAAACCGTGCGTGAGGCTGGCGGTGAACACGTGCTGATCGGGCTGGAGTGAGTCCTCGTAACTGAAGCGCACGTCCGTGCGCTTGTAGCCGCGCTTGAGGATGACGTTGACCACGCCGCCGACCGCATCGGAGCCATAGATGGCGCTGGCGCCGTCGAGGAGCACCTCGATGCGCTCGACCGCGGCGAGCGGAATGCCGCTGAGATCGTAGCTGTCCTGGCCGGACTCCTGGCCGTTGCGCGGGGCGCGGCGGCCGTTGATGAGCAGGAGCGTGCCGCCGGCAGGGGCGCCGCGGAGGTTGACGGTGACGCGCTGCGAATTGGAATCGCCGGAGAGGGCGCCGAAGGAGTTGGGCGAGTGCACGAACTGGCCCTCGGTGTAGGACGTGATCTCGGGAATGTAGCGAAACGCATCGGCGATGGTCGCGGCGCCGGTACGTTCCATGTCCTCGGCGGAAAGGATCATGGTGGGCTGGACCGCGGCGTCAGCGAGGAGGCCGCGGATGCGGGAGCCGGTGACTTCGACTTCTTCGAGTTTCACGGGCACGGCGGGTTCCGGTTCGGCGGTGAAGGCTGGAACAGCCGCGGCGAGAAAGGCCAGGACGCGAAGGAGGATGGATTTCATGGGAGGAAACGAGGTGAGTGGTCGGAAGCGGAGGGCGGCGCCACGTTGCCGCCAGGCCGCGGCGCCGACGGAGCAGCCTCCTTCGAAAAAAAATGCGTCAGAGGCGGAGCAGTCGCTTCACCTCGACCTCGAGCTGCGGGCCGCGGGCGTTGATGGCGGAGACGACGCCGTGCTGATCGAGGAGGAACGTGGCGGGCACCGAGTGGACGTCGAAGCGGCCGCGGGCGATGTCGTTGCTCCAGTATTTGCCGTCGTAGTGGTGTGGCCAGGTGAAGCCGCGCGGGTTGATGAAGTCGAAGAGCTTCCGCTTCGCGGCGGCGTGCTTGGCGGCGACCTGCTCCGGCGTGTCGCCGGGCTTGAGTTCCGCGTTTTCCAGCGAAATACCGATTACCTCGAATCCCTTTTCGCGGTAGGTGTCGTAGACGTGCTTCACATTGGGCATTTCCGCGACACACGGCCCGCACCACGTGGCCCAAAAATCGATCAGCACGACCTTGCCGCGCAGCTTCGCGAGATCGACCTGGCGGCCGTCGGCGGCGGTGAAGGCCATGTCCATCGGCTTCGAGGTCTCGCGCACGAGCACGTCGAACCGATTCTTGAGCGAGGTGTTTTGGAGGACAACCGGATTGGCTATCAGCGCGCGATACTCGGCGATGGTCTCGCGGGCGTTGTGGTCGCGCTCGAACATCGTGAGGTAGCTGTTGATGATGCCACCGATGCCGGGCTCGTCCTTGAACTTCGCGGTGTGGGCGTCGATTTTTGCGCGGAGCGCGGGCCAGTCGATTTTCTCCTTGGCTTCCATCCGGGCGAAGAGCGTGCGGGTCTCGGCGAAGATCGCGCGCACCTCGTACTTTTCCCGCAAGCGCGCGGGCAACGTCGGGAGCGCCTTCGCCATCGCCTCCATCATTCCGGCCTTTTTCGCGTTCCATGCGTCGCGGGCCGCGGTGTCGATGATCGGTTTTCTGTCGGCGTCGAACCCCTGGTAGAAATTCGGAAAGTAGGTTTGCAGGATCAGCGCGGCGTCCCAGCGGCGGACATCGTCCGGGTAATTCAGATGGAATTCGTGGTGGGCCTTCCGAATTTTTTCCGAGCGGTTTTCCATCAGCTGCAGCTGTTCGGGACGCGACCTGCCCTTCAGGTCGCCGGGGCCGTTGGCAATGGTCTGCTGGGCGTCGCGCCAGGCCTGGTCGGCCGACGGGGCCGTCGCGGGGGCTTGCGCGAAGGCGATCGCGGCGGAGGCCACCAGCAAGCTTGAACCACCGAGACCAAGAGGCCTGGAGAGTCCAAACCCTCGCTTCCGCGTTTTCCCTGGGGCCCCGCTGTCTCGGTGGATCTGCATGACAGCGACTACCTTCGCCCCACCGGCAGGCGGTTGCCAAACGACCTTGTCAGGCTGAGCGAGAAGCGCTCGCCGCGGGCGTCGACGATCACGCTGTCGGGCAGGCCGTTCGCATTCATCGGCGGGTTGCGGTCGAAAACGTTGAACACCGTCACGTAAATCCGGGTGTCGGCCAGCCAGCGTTTGTACCAACGTTCCGCGTCGGCCCGCGCCCATTTCGTTTTGCTGAAATCGATTCCACCGCGCCAATCCCAGCGGATGGCCGAGGGGGTGAACCGCTGGGTGGTCGTGACCCGGAAAACGTCGCGATAGGAAAACAGCGCACCACTCTCGTAGGCTCCCTTTTTCCAAAAGAGCGAGCCGCTTTGCTTCAAGGGGAGCGCCTGCGGCACGGCATTCAACGCCGGAGGCGCGCCGGGCCGCACCTGATTCCGATTCCGGTAGGTCTTGCTCGCATTGTAGCTGAGCATGAAATCGCCGAGCGGTGTCTTGCGAAAGTACTTCGTGCTGGCGTCCCAGCCGGTGATGCGGTTGACCGAAATATTCAGGGACCGGCCGTCGTAGGTGAGCACCGGACCGAACGGCCCCGGCCAGCCCGGAGGATCGCCGGGGAGACGCGGCTGGCGGACAAACAAGTCGGGGAAGATGAGCAGGCGGTCGGCCAGCGTCGGCGAAGCGATGCGGTTCAAGTAGCGGTAGTCGTAGAAATCGTAGGAGATCGACCAGCCCTTGAACCATTTGCCGGGCACGTCGAAAACCATGCCGGCGGTTTCCGTCTTGGTTTGCTCGGGGACGAGGTTGGGATTGCCGCCAATGGTCAGGAGCTGGTTGCCGATAAAAGCCTCGTTGCCGCGGTAGACGTCGGCCAGCCCGGCGCCCCCGATGGTGCCGGTCGTCGTGGTCACCGGGGCGTAAAGCTGGCTCAGCGAGGGCAGCTTGTAGCCTTCGCCCCGGGAGCCGCGAAACATGAGCCAGCCGAACGGCCGGTAGAGCACGCCGTAACGGGGCTTGGTGCCGCTGTTCGATTCCTGATAGTGATCTTTGCGAAAGGCGGCCGACCCCTCCAGCCGATTGACCAGCGGGAGGTGCTGTTTGTCCGACAGGATCGGCAGGCGCATTTCGGTGAACAGTCCGGTCACGTAGCGGGTGCGCGGCTGGGTGCCGGTGCCGGGCGCAGCCAGCGGAAAGCGGACGCGCTCCTCGCGATACTCGGCCCCCACCGCGGTCCGCAGATCGCCGGCCCAGAGTTTCCAGACCGGACCGTCGGCCTGCGTGTTATAGGTCGTGGTGAAGGCCGACTCCAACTGGCGGCTGCCGGCGCCGAGCGAGAGGAGCAGGCCGGGTGGGTTGGGGTTGTTCCCCGGCGTCTGGGAGTCGTAGAACAGATTCGGGCGCTTCGTGGCGTCCGGGTCGGCCAGCGCCGTATTTAGTCGGGCGGCATTGATGGAGAAACCCTGCGGGTCGTTGTATTCCGGGCGCGTGTTGGTGTAGGCGAAAGACGATTCAAACCGCCAGTCCTTCGGCAAACGGCCGCGCACACCGAGCACGGCGGAGGTGTTGGTGGTCTGCGACCAGCGGGCGGCGATCGGCAGGTCGGTGAGGTAACGCCGCATCACCACCGGAACGCCAAACACGTTGCCGGGCGCGGTGGCGGGCACGGTAATGGAGCTCACCGCGAGCGGGGCCGCCGTCTGTTCGGTGCGGCTGGTCGCGCCGCGCAGTTCCGTAAAGGCCGTGATCCACGGCTTCAGATCGTATTCCAACGTGGCGGCGACACTGCGGCGCTTGTAGGGCGAGCTGTAGGCCGCCCAGATCGCGAGGTCGGTACCCGCCGGCGCACCGATGCCATTCGCCTGATATTGGGCCGCGGTCCGGTTCGTGCCGTTCGCGCCGGCGGGAATCGTCAGCAGCGTGGCCGCCGGGAGACCGAGCGAATTGCCGGCGGGCAGGTTGATCGAGCCGTTGAAGCGCGGAATCTGCGCCGCGGGGTTGTTGGTGCCGCCCCACTGGCGGCGATCCTGCGTGCGCAGGAAATCCCGGTCGGTCCACATCATGTTTCCGCTCTGCTCGTTGCTCAGCGTGATCGTGCCCGAGAGTTTTCCCTTCGAGAAGCCGTGGTTCAGGCTCGCCGTGAACACATGGGAGTCGCCGTCGAACGTGTTTTCATAACCGATCTTGACCTCCGTGTTCCGGTAACCGCGCTTGAGAATCACGTTGATGACGCCACCGACGGCATCGTTGCCGTAGATCGCGCTCGCGCCGTCGAGCAGCACTTCGATGCGCTCGATCGCCGCGAGCGGAATGCCGCTGAGATCGTAACCCTCGGAGGAGGAAAACTCCTGGCCGTTCTTCGGCGCGCGGCGTCCGTTGATGAGCAGCAGCGTACCACCGGCCGGCGCGCCGCGGAGCGTGGCCGTCACGCGGTTGTCCGTCGGGCTGCCGGACGACGCCCCGAACGCATTCGGCGACTGCACGAACAAGCCTTCCGTATACGAGGAAATTTCCGGCACGTAGCGAAAGGCATCCGCGAGGCTCGTCGCACCCGTGCGTTCGATCTCCTCGGCGGTGAGGATCATCGTCGGCTGGATGGTCGCATCACCGAGCAGGCCGCGGATGCGCGAGCCGGTGACCTCGACCTGCTCCAGCATCTGCGCTGCCGCTGGATCGACCGGGGAGGAGGAGGACGTGGGGGCCGGGGCCGGACGGGCGCTTTGGGCGACCGTCAGCTGAGGGGCGGAAACTGCCAATCCGAGGAGCGAGACGCAACGTGCGCTCGCGAGGAGGAATCGCTTCGTTTGCATGGTGAGGAACGGAGGGGGATCAATCGGGCGGGGCCGGGGCAATCACTGGCCTGGTCGCGTGAGACGTTACCACGTTGCGCAGTCATGTCCAACGAAAGCGCGGTCCGCGCGCCAAGTTCAAACCACCACCCGATTCCCGTCGCGACGAACCGAGCCGAACGTCACATCCAAGCCGGTCGCCGCGAGCGTCGCGTTCTCGAATCCACCACGGACTGGTTGTTCTCGGAAGATTCTTCCGTCCATTCCTTTCCGCCGACTGGCTCTGGTCAACGCGCAGGTCGAGGACGCCGTGCCGCGGCTGTTGACGGTCGTGCTGAATTGGCAGCCGCCGGTGCAGTCGGATGAAACCGTGCCGGTCCTGGCCCAGGCCACACTCACGCGCGAGGGATTTGGCGCGACACCCCGCCGCCGGCGCGCCACGCTGCCGGGCATGCCGTCGCTTCCCCGTATCCGCCTACTCACCACCGGGGGCACCATCGCCGGCGCCCAGGCGGGTGGCGACACCCGCGGCTATCGGGCGGCGGCGTTTTCCGTCGATGCCCTCATCGCCGCCGTGCCGCAACTCGCGACCCTCGCCCAGCTCGAGGTCGAGCCGGTGGTGGCCATCGGCAGCCAGGACATGGACGACGCCACCTGGCTCAGACTCGCCGCGCACACGCGGGCCGCGCTCGACGAGCCGGCCATCGCCGGCGTCGTCATCACGCATGGCACGGATACGATGGAGGAGACCGCGTTCTTCCTCAATCTCGTGATCCGGTCGGAGAAGCCCGTCCTGTTGGTGGGCGCGATGCGTCCGGCGGATGCGATCAGCGCGGATGGGCCGATGAATCTTTACAACGCCGTGGCGGTGGCGGTCCATCCCGGCGCCCGCGGCCGCGGAGTGCTGGTGGTCGCCAACGATGAAATTCACTTTGCGCGGGAAATCGCCAAGACGAACACGACCCAGGTGGGCACCTTTCGCAGCGGCCACCGCGGTCTGGCCGGCCTGGTGAATGCGGGTCGGCTGCATCTTTACGCCCCGCCGGTGCGCCGCCACACGAGCGCGAGCGAGTTCCGGCTCGACGGAGCCGCCGCGCTGCCCCGCGTGGAGATCATCTACGCCCACGCCGGGATGGGGCGCGAGCTGATCGACGCCGCGGTGCGGGCCGGGGCGCAGGGCCTGGTGATCGCCGGCGTGGGCGATGGCAATTTTGGCGCCGGCGCTCGGGCCGCCGCGGCCGCGGCGGCGAAAGCCGGGGTCGCCGTGGTGCGCAGTTCGCGGACCGGCGGCGGCGTGGTCGAGCGCAACATCGAGATCGACGACGACGCGGCCGGGTTCGTCGCGGCCGATGAACTGAATCCGCAAAAAGCCCGCGTGCTCCTGATACTGGGCCTCACCCGCACGCGTGATCCCCGTGCGTTGCAGGAGATGTTCTTCAGTTACTAGTGTGCCGACCGCAAAGTAGCGTGACAAGTAGCGGCGAGCGCCAGCGAGTGGAGCACCGGCGCGCTCCACTCGCTGGCGCTCGCAGCTACACGTCACGAAAGTTATTGGTCGCGCTACTAGCCCGGCTTTCAGCCGCCGCAGGAAAAGCCCAGGCAAGTTAACCGCGAAGGGACACGAATCGACCCGAGTGAGAATACGCGGGCGACAAAAGTTGGCGGCGGCGGTGGCCGCCACGCGGCCGGCCGCTCAAAACTTCAGGGTCATCTCCGCGTCGTTGAGCGAGAGCGTGACACTCCGGCCGGCGATTTCCTTGATGCGCAGATAAATTGCCTCGCCGCGCACTTGGGTCTGCACCACGTCGCCCTCCTTGTAGGTGCGGGCGTTGATCAGGAGGCGCGCGCGGCCGCCGATCTCCAGGGTCCCGCCAAATTTCAACGTCGCGGCGCCCTGCTGCAGGAGGGCGAGGTTGGAGCTGGGCATCCGGTCGGGTACCTGCCCGTCGGCCGCACCTGGCGCCGCGTCGCCGCCCTCCACTTTCGGCGGCGGCACCTGCGCGGTGCCCGGCGTGCGAAACGGATTGAACCGCGGATCGGGCGGGGGCGGAGCTTCATTGCGGTGTTGGTACAAGGCCGCGATGCGTTCCTGGACTTGCTTGAAGCGCACGGTGAGCGGATTCGCCACCGCCGACTTTCCCGCCGCCGGGGCCGGAGCGGCGCCGGCCGCCGGTGCGTTGGCGGCGTGGAGCGCCCCGGCCCCACAGGCCAGCAGGGCGGTCACGATCGAGGTGAGAGGGCGTGGGTTCATTTCTTGCCGAGGAGTTCGATGTTGAGATCGAGCGAGACCGTGCGTCCGGCCGGATCCAATCGCGCCAAAGTGAAAGTGGTTATTTTTACCAGACGCGGACCCGTCTCGAGCGCGAGCAAGAAGGACACGACCTGTTCGTACGTGCCGGTGACGCGGAGACCATACGGTACGCGCCGGAACAGCGTCGACTTGTCGGTGTTCGGCGAACTCACCTGGTGAAAGTCGGGCAGATGCGCCTTGGTCTGCTCCTCGATCTGGTAGAAATATCCCGAGTTTTCGGCGAGGTTGGCCTCGACCACGAGGTTTTCATCGATACGCTTGCCGACGGCCTTCGCCTCGGCGAGTTCCTGGCGCAGCGTCGATCCGCCGATCAGCTGGGAGAGCATGGCCTCACCTTCCTTGCCGCGATCGCGAAGGACGATTTCCAGCCGGGTGCTTTCCGCGTGCAAATACCAACTCCCGGCCCCCAGGACCACCGTCAGAGCCCCGCACGCCACACAATAGGGCCAGCGCCGGACAAAATCGAGGATGTCACCGACGGAGGCGCTCATTTGCGGTCCTTTAGCGCAAACTTGATTTCAAACCGCAGGGAGTCGCCGCCCGCGCCGCGATCGATGTCGGTGAGCCGAATCGTCTGGAAGAGCGGCCCGATCTTCTCGTCCTTGCGCAGCAAGTCGACATAAGCGCCGAGCAGCCGGCTCGCGCGCTCCGCTTTCTCGCGCAGGCCGCCGCGCAGCACGATGCCACCGTCATTCCACTCGATGAGATCGATGGCCATCTGATCCGGTCGCGTGCGGCCGAGATTGGCCACCAAATCCGAAACGAAGAACGGCTGCCCGACCAGCGCGTACGCTTGATCGATCTTCATCGATTCGATCGTATACTCCGTCTGCATCGTCTGGTTGGCGGTGACCTCCGTCTTGTTGTCGTTGATGCGCCGCTCCCAGTCGCGAATTTGGTTGCTCAGGCTCCAAGTCAAATAACCAAACCAGCCCGCCAGCAGCAGCGTCGCCAGCGCCGTGCCGGAAAAGGCCAGGTTGATGAGAAACCGGGTGCCAATGACGGTGTCATCCGGCAACTCCGCCTCGATGCGGTAGTCGACGTGCCAATGCGGGCGCAACGCGAGCGGGTCTTTACTTTTGCTCATTGGCGGGAGGGGACAGCCGGCCGAGGAGGCTCAAGGTCTGAAACCAGGAACGCGAGGGTACGGAAGTTCCCGGGACGATCTGGACACCGGCGAGGGGCAGCCAGACGTGAAGGTCGGGAATGAGAAACTGCAGGTCGACCGCGGTGCACAGCGCTTCCTCCAGCCAGCCGAGCGCGGCGGGCAGGTGGGCGCAATACAACGCCCCGATGGGCTGCCCGGTCTGCATCTCAAAATAGTCGATCGCCGGTTTCAGATGCCGGGTGAGCACGCGCACCAGCCGGCGGCTGTGGCCGCGCACTTCTTCCGTCGGGGCGAGGAGGGCATCACGCGCCTGGCCGATACCGGTGGCGCCGAGTTCCTTCATGGCGGCCTCCATGATTGACACCATGCCGTGCGGCAGCGTCGCCGGGGTGTGCACGCCATCTTTGGCGAGAAAATAGACCCGGGTCTGGCCGAGGCCGATCTCGCAGACCACGGTCGCATGTGGATAGGAGGTCTCGCGCGTGTAGCGGGTCAATGCCCCCAGCAGGGCCACCGTGCCGAGTTCGAGGCGCCGGGGCCGGATGCCGAGTTTGCGCAAGCGCTGTTGGGTGTCGCGCACGGCTGTGAGGGGCAACCCCACGAGCAGGCCAGGGCGGGAGGGGGTGGCCGCCGTGAATACCTCGCCTTCGATGGGGTGCAACGCACACACGTTCCAGTCGTTGATCGCGGTGAGCTTGGCTTGTTCCGCCAGCAGTTGCGACAGGTAGTTGGGCTCCACCATGCGCTTCGTGTTGATCGACTCCCGGAGCAGCACCCGATCGGTGGGATGAAAACCGCAGTAGCCCGGCACATACCCCCGGCCTCGTTCCGGAAAGGATGCCTGCACCCACTGGGCGATGCGTTCATCGTCCCCGGCGGGCAGCTCCACCATCTCATCCACGACGATCGGCTTCACGTCCGCCCGGCTCAACCGGGCCAGTTGGATGACGTGCTCATTGACGTTCCAGAGGACACAGGAACGAGAGCTGCGCGATAAAATCGAAAAGAAGGCCATTAATGCAGAGGGGCACAGAAGGCTGCCCCGAAAGGAAATCAGCGGGAACGCCGGCCCGGCGCCAGACGAATCTGGCAGGCCCGACTAGCGGACGCTACCCAGTGAGGACTGTCGCGTCGGGACCGTCAACCGCCAGAATCCGCATCGCAAGGAGGGAAAACCGGTTCCGCAGCAGGTTCCTGGGGCGGCGGCGCGGCGTCACCTGGCCGCGGAACCGGCAGAAAAATTCGGGTCCCGGGGTTGGGGGATCCGTTGGACCCCATTTTTCTTCATCTCCGACTACGGCAGCACGACGCGCTCGTTCAGGTCGGCCAGTTCGCGCCACTCGACGATCTCATACGGAGCGTCGACTCCGCCGAACACGGCGGTGCGGAGCGAGGTGTCGTAGTGCAGGGCGGTGGCGTGGTTGAAGTAGATGTTCTTGGCGGACAGCGCACCGTAAAAATTCTGGGTGTTCGAACTGTTCCAGATGTGCAGGTAGGCGTCGGGCATGTAGATCACGCCGTAGAATGAGACATTGGCCCCATTGGTCGCCATATAATGATAACTGGAGGAATTGTAGGTGCTGGTCCCGATGAGAATGCACCGCTTGGGGTCCAGCGTCAGGTTCTGAATACCGCCGAGGACGTTTTGGCTGTAGATAAAGAGTTCGTCGCCAAAATGGATCTGCAGGGAAGCCGTGGCATTGGCGGTGATAATAATCCGGCCCTGGCGCTCTATATACAGGTCGGCGCTGCCGGCTGGCCGGACATCGATGACGACCGGAGCGTCGATGGTGAGAATGTAGCCAGTGTCGAGGTAGAGACTGCCACTCGTGTAGTAGTGGTACTTGCCGTCGGTGGAGACGGTTTCTCCGACTCGCGGCAGACTGAGGCCGCCCGAAGAAGGCACCGACAACAGGTACTCGGGCGTGAATCTCCCGCTTTGGTTCTGGATATCGAATTGCGGCACGTTGGGGCTCCGGCTGACGCGCGTCAGATCAATCTTGGTCGAGGGCGTGCCCGTCGCCGTATTCGTCACAATGCCATTGGTGCTGTTGCTCATGAGCGGCGCATAAGGGGCGGTGGACGCCGACGGAGCGGCCACGTAGCCTCTCACCCGCACATTGGTGATGGCCACCGCCGTGCTGGTCGTTTCACCACCGGCCAGCACGGCGGACGAACCGACATTGGGACTGCCTACACTAAAGGGCGCGGTTGTTTGATTATAAGTGCCGGCGGTAAAGGTCCCCGCATTGGCGCCGAGCACGGAATTATAGCTATCCACCGCGCCCGTGCTGGCCAGTCGGGTGTAAGTATAGGATCCCGCGGCGTTGGGAAAGAGCGCCGCCGGAGCCAGGGTCGCCCGCAACTGGGTCTTGATGGCGGTGGCGCTACTGTCAGGCAAAGTCGCCACGCCTTCCGAGTATATCACCGGGGCGCTGACCCAGTAAGTCGTGTTCGGCGGAAGCTGATTGGAGTGCGCCAAAATACAGCGGTAAGGAACACCACCGGAGAAGACGACGTCGTCCACGACGTACGAGGTGAGAATACTCAACGGCAGAACGGTGGAAGCGGTCCAATAGGTGGTGTCGGGCGGAGTCCGGTTGATGTGGCTCTGGCCGGCTTTGCAGATGTAGGGAGTGCCATTAAACAGCACCATGTTGCCCGGGCGGTAGTTGGCATGGGGACTCCAGGACTCGGGGGCGCTCTTCCAATTCGCCCAGTAGGCGGTTTCGGTCGCGGGGGCGTAGACCCCGGGCACTGCGGCGCAATGATACCACGCGCCCTGATGCCAGACATAATCGTTGACGGCGTAGGCGGTAAACGTGTTCCAGGCGGTGGCCCTCCGCGTATCCAGATAATGGTCCACGCGAATTTTGATGGAGGTGGTGATGCCGCTCGTGCCGTAGCGGCTGCTCGCGATGGTGAAGGTCCGGGTGGCGGTGGCCGTGGCGGCATCGAGCGTCCAGCCGCTACTGAAGGTGTTGGCATTAAACGAACGCAGGGCTCGCTCGAGGCCCATTTCGGCCAGCTGTTTGCTCACCGACTTCGCATAGGAGCGGGTGCTCAGCTTCATCGCCTGATTGCTCACCGCGAGAAAACTGGCCATCGCGATGCCCAGCACCGTCACGCACGACAGGGCGACGAGGACGACCGAGCCTTTGGGCGGCAAGTGACGCATCACAGAAGCGGCGAAAAGTTGCGCACCAGCAACCGGGGCGAATTAACCCGATACAATTGAGTCAAAGTGCCGCTGGCGGCGGTGCCGGCCTGGGCGGTCAGCGCCAGGGAAATTTGCTTAATCCCGATTAAATAATTGGTGTAGCTCGTATACGGATTTCCCGAGTTATCGTAGTAGGTGAAGGCACAGGTGAGCAGGCTGGAATGCAGCTTCAGAATGGCGCCGGTTTTGACATCAATCCGCGCCAGAGAAAGGGCCGGGACGGAATAAAGGGAAAGGAGCGTAAACGGCGCCGCCGTGCTGTTGTAGTAGTAGATGATCGTTTTCGTGCCGCCCGTGCTCAGCGGTACCGTCAGGGTAAGGTAGGCCGTGGGCAGGTTGGTTGGGTAAATCAGGATGGCCGAAGCCGACTGCACATCTTGCGAGAAATACGCCAGCGTCTGCCGGCCCTGGGCTTCCAGGGTTGGCGAATTCGGCGACCCGAAGCCGACCGTACGGGTGTAACTGCGCGCCACGAAAATATAACTGGCCAGCACGGCCGCCATGACCATCAGCGACAGGCTGAAGGCGATGAACATCTCGGGCAGCGTAAACCCGGCGCTCCGTCGGGGTGAAGGGATGCTCACGACTGACGATAGCTGAGGGACAAACCGTATTTGCCAAACCATGCCGAGTTGGAACGGGACGACGTGAACGACACCTGGGTGCCGGCGTCGGTGCGACGACTGGATTTCACCACCCACGTCACGGTAAAGTTGACCTCCCGGATATTGGTGACCGGGTTGGAAGCGGTTAGAGTGCGGGCGAGCGAAAAGCGAACGGGCGCGGTGGCGCTCTTGTTATCGCCCAAGGCAAGTCGCGCCGCGTCAAACTGGCTGTCGATCGTGATGGCCGTGCTGGACGTGGTCAGGTCGTTGATGGCAAGTTCATTGGGCGCCGCCACGGCGACATCCCAGGGCAGGAGTCGCAGTTTTTCGAATTCGTGTTCCATGATCTGGGTGGCGAGGGTTTGCCGCCGCGCCAGATCCATCGCGGTGGCGGACACTGTGACGGCTTCAATCACGCCGACGAACCCGACCGTGAGGATAAGCGAAGCCATCATCACTTCGACGATCGTGAAGCTGGCGGTGCGGCGGGTGCTGGGAGGGATTTTGGTCAAGACGGACGAGAACAGGCCTGAAAACCCAATCTACGGAGCGTCGGAGCGCGGACAAGGCCTAAGACGTCGGTTCGCACGCCGAGGTTTTGAACAAATGCGTCGAAACGTGCCCCAACGCCGGGGTGCAGCAGAGTGCAGGGTGGCCTCTTCCCGCGTAGTCGTTCAGACCGCCCGCCGCTTCCGCGCCGCACGCAGCGCCAGCGGCGAGAGCCACACGAGAATCGTGACGACGCCCAGCGCCCCCGCGATCGGGCGGGCGAAGAAGGCGCCCAGCGCACCGTCGGCCTTCATCAGCGAGGTCACGAAATTTTGCTCCAACATCCCGCCGAGCACGAGGCCGAGGATGGTCGGCGCGATTGGAAATCGATTCGCCTCCATCCCGTAAGCCAGCAGCCCGAAGACGAGCATCACGCCGATGTCGAACACGGCGTTGTTGATCGCAAACGCGCCCACCACGCAAAACAGCAAGATGATCGGCATGAGGATGCTGCGCGACACCCGGAGCACATTCTTCGCCAGCTTGATTGCCACCCACCCGAGCGGCAGCAGCAGGAGATTCGCGAGGACGAACACGATGAACACCGCGTAGATCTTCTGTGGATTCTCGATGAAGAGCGCGGGCCCCGGGTTCATCCCCTTCATGTACAGCACGCCGATGACGATGGCCGTGATCGAGTCGCCCGGGATGCCGAAGACCAGCGCGGGAATCCACGCCCCGGCCAGCGCGCTGTTGTTGGCCGCCCCGGACTCGATCACGCCCTCGACATGCCCGGTCCCGAATTTCTCCGGTGTTTTCGAAAAACGCTTCGACAGCCCGTAGGAAATCCACGCCGCGATGTCCGCGCCCGCCCCCGGCAGCGCCCCGATCGCCGTGCCGAGCACGCTGCCGCGCAACACCTGCACGGGATACCGGCGCAGCAGGGCGCCCTGCCCGCGGAAGATCCGGCCGATGTCCTGCGAAATCACCGCGACCGGGCCGCCCGGCGACACGGCAAACCGGATCACCTCCGACACCGCAAACATCCCAATCATTACGGGCATGAGCTGCAAACCGCTCATCAACTGCTCCGCGCCGAAGGTGAATCGCGGATACGCCGCGGGATTCTCGAAGCCCACCGTCGCCAGCAACAGGCCGAGCAGCAGCGAGACAATGCTCCGCAACGGCCGGCCCGGCGCGATGAAGACCGCGCACGTCAGCCCCAGCAGCACCAGCCAGAAATACTCGAACGAACTGAACTGCAGCGCGACCTCCGCCAGGGCCGGCGCCGTGGTGATCAGCACCGCGGTTCCAAACAATCCGCCGATCACGGAAAACACCAGGCCGGCGCCGAGCACGAGTTCGGCCTGGCCGTTGCGCGTCATCGCATGGGCCTCATCGCAATACGCCGCCGACGCCCTCCATGAAACGGGGCACCAGGGCAAGCCGATGCAGGACATCCCCGGAGGTTTGCTCCGCCAGCTCCCACAAACCCCGGTGCGCCGGTAGATCACCGTAATCCGCCCC